>CAZYBA010000442.1:1818-2662 GCA_964646105.1 uncultured Armatimonadia bacterium | reverse complement strand
GAGCGGGCGTCCAAGGCGGCAAGCACCGAAGCGGAGGTGGCCGACGCGCGGGCGAAACCTGGATTCGACAAGAGCACGCTCTTCCGGTATCCGCCGACAACCACACTCGGAATCGAACTGGAGGGCTCCGCATCGACGCGGGTCCGGTCGGTTGCAGCCCGATCCGCCGCCGCCGAATCGGGACTTGCGATCGGGGATCGGATTGTCGCAGTCGATGGTCGGAGTGTGCAAACCGATGCTGATTTCCGTTTCGCGCTCGACCGCATCCCTCTTCGAAAGCAGCGTATTGTTGTCGACGTCAAGCGCGGCTCCCAGGCACGAACGTTCTCGGTTGACCTGAAACCGACATGGCGCGCCTACGATATTTCCGATCGACCCTCCCAAGGCATGGTCCCTCCGATCCTCGGCATCTGGGAAGAACGTCTCGGTGCCGACGAGCGCCGGCGGTTGGGTATTCCCGATGGGAAACTCGCGCTGCGGGTGTCCTTCCTGTTTCCTGGTCCGAAATGGGACGCGAGCCGCGGCGACCTGCGCATCGGAGATATCGTTCTCGGGGTGGAAGGAGAGTCGCTGTCCGATCTCAACGCCCGCCAGTTCCACACTTGGATACGGATGAACCGCAATGTCGGAGATATCCTTCGGGTCGATATTCTCCGAGCCGGCAAGCGGATCAAACTCGATATCGCCTGCACCGACCCCGGTTTCGAAGGATAGTTTGCCGATGCACATTGTCGCGGTGGATGCGCGGGACGTTCGATACCCGCTCGAGAATGGCGTGGGTAGCGACTCGGTCCATCGTGACCCCGTCTACGCCTACGCAACCGCATTGGTGCGCACCGACCAG
>CAZYBA010000442.1:0-1808 GCA_964646105.1 uncultured Armatimonadia bacterium | reverse complement strand
GATTCGCCCTGACGTTGGGGGAGGGGAACGATCTGGTTTGCGCGGCGATCGAAGCCCTTGGTGCAAAACTCGTCGGGCACGATCTGGAGGAACTGATGGCGCAATTCGGCGCAATCAGCCGCAGCATCGCCGATGACCCGCATTGGCGGTGGCTCGGACCGCACAAGGGAGTCGTCCATCTCGCGCTGGCGGCCATCGGGAATGCCTGCTTCGACCTCTGGGCCAAATCCCGGGGGGTCCCGCTGTGGAAACTGTTACTTGATTTGTCGCCGGAACAACTCGTGGCGACTTGCGATTGGTCATATTGCGAAGACTGCTTGTCGCCCGCCCAGGCGGTGGAATTGCTGGAAAAGCATCGTGCCGGTCGCGCAGGTCGGCTCATTGCACTCGAAGGTGCTTTCCCCGGCTATGACACGTCGGCCGGTTGGTTTGGCTACTCGGACGACCGCATTCGGGAAGAGGTATCCCGGGCGATCGGGGAGGGCTTCGAGGCGGTCAAACTCAAGGTCGGAGCACGCGATCCCGATCACGATCTGCGCCGCGCCCGGCTGGTCCGCGAGGTCGCGGGTGCATCCGCCACCATCCTTCTCGATGTCAACCAACAATGGCGACCGTCCGTCGCGGCGGAGATTGCCCGGTCCTTCGCCGATGTCGATCCGTTGTGGATCGAAGAGCCTACCCACCCGGACGATATTGCGGCCCATGCGAGGATCGCCCTCGAGATTGCCCCGATGCGGATCGCCGCCGGGGAACACGTCCCGAACCGGATCGCCTTCAAGAACTACCTCCAGGCGAACGCGTTGCACTTCGCACAGGCGGACTGCGTACGCCTCGGCGGGGTGGGGGAATTCCTGGTTGTTTCCCTGATGGCGAAGGCGTTCGGAGTGCCCGTCGTGCCGCATGTCGGGGACATGGGGCAGGTCCACCAACATTTGGTGGTTTTCAACCGGGTAGCCCTCGACGATGCCTGTCCCTTTCTGGAGCATATTCCCCATTTGCGAAAACATTTCGTCCAACCCGCTGTCGTCGAGCACGGCCGGTACCGTATTCCCCAGTCGCCCGGTTCGTCCGCGGACCTCATCGGAATCGACTAGGAATAAGTCGGGTTTCGCCAGGGTGTGACTCCTTCCAAACCGCCGCGCTCGCGCGCAGAACACTGTTTCCGGCGGGATAGAATGGCACGTCATGCCCCACGATCTGGACCCTTGTGTTGTCGTTCTGTTCGGCGCCACCGGCGACCTGACCCGACGCAAGCTCACACCGGCGCTGTATGCGCTGCATCGCGACCGCAATCTTCCCGCCGATTTCCAATTGATCGCCTACGCCCGGCGCGACAAGGACGACTCTGTCTTCCGCTCGGACTTGCGTGCCGCCATGGCCGAGTTCGCACCCAAGGCGGATCTCAGCACATGGGACTCGTTCGCCGAACGCTGCGGGTACGTACGTGGCGAATTCGACGATACCGACGATTACCGTCGGCTTCGGGACCGGTTGGAGGAACTCGACCGCTCGACGGGGCACGCCCACAACCGCCTTTTCTACCTCGCCATTCCGCCCGAACAATACGAGACGGTGGTCGAGCAACTCGGTGCGGTTGGCTTGAACCGCTCGTCGGATCCCGGCGAACGATGGACCCGGGTGATCATCGAAAAACCGTTCGGGTACGACCTCCAAACCAGCCGGCAACTCAATGACAGTCTTTTGCGCCATCTCACCGAGGACCAGATCTACCGGATCGACCATTACCTCGGGAAGGAAACCGTCCAGAACATCCTGGTCTTCCGATTCGCCAACGAACTCTTCGAACC
>CAZYBA010000441.1:0-2670 GCA_964646105.1 uncultured Armatimonadia bacterium | reverse complement strand
ACCGGACGCACCCGGGTACTCAAGTTTGACGGCAACTACCACGGGCACAGCGACCCGTTGCTCTCCAAGGCGGGATCGGGGATGGCTACTTTCGGTCTTCCCGACTCGGCCGGAGTTCCCGAAGTTGTCGCAGCGACATCGTCGACGGTTGCCTACAACGATCTGGACGCGGTGGACTCCTACCTGACCCGATTCGCAGACGAGACAGCCGCGGTGATTGTGGAACCGGTGGCCGGCAACATGGGGTGCGTGGCCCCGGCGCCTGGATTTCTGGAAGGACTTCGGCAGCGGTGCGACAAGCATGGAATTGTCCTTTTGTTCGACGAGGTCATGACAGGATTCCGGCTTGCGTACGGAGGTGCTCAGGAGCGCTACGGCGTGGTTCCGGACATGACAACGTTGGGAAAGATCGTCGGTGGTGGGTTGCCGCTGGCTGCCTATGGCGGACGTGCGGAGATTATGCAGTGCGTCGCACCGCTCGGACCGGTTTACCAAGCCGGTACGCTGTCCGGAAACCCGGTGGCGGTTGCCGCCGGTCGGGCGCTGTTGCGCCGTTTGCGTGAAAACCCGCCGTACCCGTGGCTGGAATCGTTGGGCAAAGGGATTGCCGAAGCTGCGCGGAGTGCGGCGGCGGAGTTGGGTATTCCGGTCGTGGTCAACCAAGTCGGGTCGATGTTCACCATCTTCTTCACCGATACTCCCGTCACTGATTACGCCAGCGCCAAGAAAGCGGATGCGTCCCGCTACGCTCGGTTCTTCCACGCAATGCTGGAATCCGGTGTCTATTTGCCACCGTCCGCCTTCGAGGCAGCGTTCCTGAACTGCGCATTGACCGAATCGGATCTGGGAGATATTGTTGGAGCTATGGGACCGGCGATGCGGCGGGCGGATGAAGACTCTTGACAATGTCGGAGTCGGAAGACACGGAGGAACTGTCATGAGGGTATTGGATCGACGGGGTTTTCTGACATTGGCATCGGTGGGCGTGGTGCCGGTACTGATCGGCTGCGGCGGATCGGTTCCGTTGCCCGACGGTGGCTCGAACCCGACACGCTCCAAGGTTCTGGAGATGCACGAGCGGATAACCGGGTCGGCCCGGGCGTTCGGGGCCGCGTCTCCGGCCTTGAACGGGGGCGGCGGCGACGCCGGGGGAATCGGCGCGGGAGGAACCACCGGGGGTGGAGGCACCGGGAGCCCTGAGAACTCCGGAGGGATGCCGTTCCTCGGTGCATTCTTCAACCAGCCCCGACCGGGTGGACCGGGACGTGCAACGAAGCGACGTTCGGCCAGGATCACCCGTCAGGAAGACGGCGGAAAATCGATTTGGTATTTCGACTGGTTCCTGAACCTTTGGGTCGCCGTGACCGAGGAACCCGGACGCAGTCGGTACGACCTCTATGTCGACGAGGAAAAGAACATCCCGGCCGGCCATATGGAGACCATTTGGCCTGTCGACTGGGAAACCTTCCCTCAGGAGTGGTCGTCGACATACGAATTCACCGAGGGAACCATGAAGGGGACTTCGGGGACCTGGAAGACAGTCACGGAAGCGGATTGGTCGGGCACCAGCAAGGGGGAGCACCGTTGGTCCGACGGGTCGGTACAGTCCAGCGAGAGTGTTTGGACGTCTCGGGGCGACAGCACGTGGAAAAGTCGGACGGAAGGTCCCGGAACCTGGTGGAACGAGAGTGCGGGGACATTCCGCCACGACGGTTCGGGTGGGCTGCGTAACGAGGATTCGGACGGCTACCTGGCTGTCTACATTTACAACCGGGACGGCAGCGGTCGCGCGACATTCTCCGGTCCGGACAAAGACCTGCCGGTCGTGATCGTATGGGATGGCCGTGGGAATGCGTTCATCACGTACGCCGACGGGCGCCGGGAACGGATCGAAGGCTGGTGGGGCGGTTGGTGGGGCGTCGTGGCCTACGGTGGGGGCGGTGGCGGAACAGAACCGGGGGGAACGGGCGAAGGCTGATTCGCGCTTCCCGATCCAAAGCCCCCGGAGCCGATTGGCGCCCGGGGGCTTTGTTATGTTGGTCGAATCAGGCCTTGAAGATGGGCTGAAGGTCTTCGGCGACCGTAGCCAAATGGGCCCGTTCGTCCTCGGTCAACGGGGTAAACCGTTGGGCAAACTCAACCGCCCAGCGCCACAGACGGGGATCTCCCGGCGGGACTGCCGCCGTGACAGACTCCGTGAGAGTGAAGCGGAGCGCAATCTCGGCAAGTGCCTTGTCCGCGATGGGTTCGTACCAGCAGTTCGGGAAACTGCGCGGGGCACCTTCGACCCAATGGGTGCGGGCCATGGCTTTGAGCGCCAGACGAGCCGCATTTGCTTCGATACATCGCTGGAGAATCTGCGGTCCGAAGCTGCCTTGCTGATAGGTGACAAAATTGACCGGGAAAAGCGCGGACGCGAACGGGAAACGGTCGAGGGCTGCGAACGCGGCCTCTACGGAATGGGCGCTGAAACCGATATGGCGGATCTTGCCGGCGTCACGAGCCGCAACGATAACATCCATGGCACCCCCGGGAGCGAACGCGGTTTCGACATCCTCGAGGCTGGTGATCGCGTGGAGTTGGTAGAGGTCGAAATAATCGGTCTCCAGATACCTCAGGGAACGTTCCAGTTCTTCGGCGGCACCGGCTCCGGTCCGCACCGCGGTCTTG
>CAZYBA010000440.1:0-2717 GCA_964646105.1 uncultured Armatimonadia bacterium | reverse complement strand
GACAGGAACGGCGACACCGTTGTTTTCGCTCCCGCAATTGATCGACACCGATCTACTGCATTCATCCGCCCGGGGCCAGGCGGATTTCTGGGGCTAGGCATTCTCACGGGGACTGAGGACGGTTTACTTCGATTCAGAGGGACATTTGGTTATTTCCGATGTCTTCGGTGTTTTTCGCGTGAACCGCGTCGGCGAGGTGTTGTCGCACTGCTCGATTCCCCAGTTTTCCGATTTGCATTCGGCGCTTCCCGGCCGGGCTCCGGATCGGTTCCTGGTCACCAGCACCGGGGCGGAGGAGATCATCGAGGCGGATTGGTCCGGGAAGATCCATGAACAGTTCCGACTGCACGATGTGTTCGGTACTGCGACCTACTCGGGGCACGATGCACTGCTGCGCAAACACCCCGACCGCCGGTTGATTCCGATCAACCACAAGCCGCAGATCTACCATGTCAATTGGGCCGAGTATTTCGATGGGGGCGATCGGATGTTGATCTCCTGCCATACCCCGGGAACGATCGCCATGCTCCGTCGCGCAGGGTCCGGTTGGGAATTCGAATGGCAGCGCCTCTATTTCCCGTACTGCCATCGACCGGCGATCGACGAGGCGCGGGGGGTGTTCTACGTGCCTTCGTCACGGACCGATGAAGTCATGGCGGTTGAGATCGTATCGGGGAAAATCCTCTGGAAAACTCCGAATATCGAGTTTGGCAAGGCCGTTTTGCTCAACGGAGACGATCACGTTGTGGCGGCGGACTGCAACGGAAAACGTCTTCTCGAACTCGACCGCACCAACGGCAAGGTTGTCCGGGAGATCGCCCTGCCCGGAATCCCGTACGGGGTCTGCCCGTTGCCGCAAGACTGGTAATCGCTGCCGCTGCCTTGTTGTGCGCGATGCGACCCGCATGTCGGCTTCGGCCCGGAACCATCGTGGCGGAGCTGGACGTAGAATGGGTTCATGAACGATCCGGAAATTGTCCTGTCGTCGGGGGAATGGACCGCCCGAACCGCCCCCTGGGGGGCGTCGCTGCGTTCCTTGCAATGGCGCGGTTTTGACGTCGCCACCGGCTACCATGGCCGCGAAGACAAATGCGGCGGGGAGGGGGATGTACTGATCCCGTTCCCGGGACGAATCGCCGGGGCGCACTACGAATTCCAAGGGGAAACCTACGCGCTCGAACCGACGGACAGCGGAAAGGTGCACGCCATCCACGGTTTCGTTCGGAACTGCGCTTGGTCGGTCGCCGGCCAGACGACCACCAGCGTCTCCTATCTGCTGGAGTTTTCCGGCGCTCCCGGGTACCCGTTTCCGCTTGAGATGTCACTCGTGTATTCGTTGGATGCGTCGGGTTTGACGTGCTCCACCACGGTGCGCAACATCGGACCCGGGGCCGCACCGGTCGCGGTGGGTTTCCACCCTTACTTCACGGTCGGAACCGACCGTATCGACGACGCCGTGTTGTCGATGCCGTTCGACTCTGTTTTGGAATTCGACAACCTGATTCCAACCGGACGGGTCCATGGTGTGGATGCGGCTGGTGTCGACTGGCGCGCAGGACGCCGTGTCGGATCGACGGTGATCGACAACTGTTTCCTTCATCCGCGGCGGGATCCGGATGGACTGGCCCGCGTGATTCTTCGCGGTCCAGAGCGACAGGTCGTCGTCTGGATGGACGGGGCGTACGACTACTGTGTGCTGTTCACCGGGGACACATTGCCGGCGCGCCTGAACCGCAAGGCGCTGGCGATCGAACCCATGAGTTGCGGTTCCGATGCGTTCCACCATCCTGCCTGGGGGTTGCGTGTCTTGACGCCCGGCGAAATGTTTCATGGAACCTGGGGCGTCGGAGCCGTCGCCGAGTAATCGGCGGCGACTCCCGCGGTTGCGGTATTTGGGTCCAGCAGGCTCGCAACCGGGTTGCCAAGCCTGCTTCGCCGGCGCCGCGAAGTGGGGCGACTCGGCGGCACGGTAGAATGTCGGCGCCATGTCCTTGACCGCTTTGTCGGCGCTCGACGGCCGTTATGCGGCTGCGGTCGCGCCTTTGTGCGATTGGTTTTCCGAGGCCGCGCTTGTTCGGCATCGTGTATTGGTGGAGATTCGCTGGCTTCAGGCGCTCTGCGCCGAACCCGATCTTCCCGCAGTCCGCGGGCTCGCCACTCAGGAGTGCGAATACCTTGACGCGCTGGTCGACGGATTCGGGCCGGTGGAGGCCGCCGAAGTCAAGGCCATCGAGCGCACCACCAACCATGATGTCAAGGCAGTGGAGTACTGGCTCAAGCGGCGCTTCGAGGGCCATCCTGAACTGGTGGCGGCGCAGGAGTTCGTGCACTTCGCCTGCACCAGCGAGGACATCAACAACACCAGCCACGCGCTGATGCTGCAGGCCGCGCGCGCGCAGGTGCTGCTGCCGGCCCTGGACGCCATCGTCGAGCGCATGAGCGCGCTCGCGCACGTCCACGCCGCGCTGCCCATGCTCAGCCGCACCCACGGCCAGACCGCGAGCCCGACGACCGTGGGCAAGGAGGTGGCCAATGTCGTGGCGCGGCTGCGCACGGCGCGCGCGCGCATCGCCGCGGTGCCGCTGCCGGCCAAGATGAACGGCGCGGTGGGCAACTACAACGCCCACCTCTCGGCCTGGCCCGACGTGGACTGGGAGGCCTTCAGCCGCGGCGTGGTGGAGCGCGCGCTGGGCCTGCCCTTCAACGCGTACACCACG
>CAZYBA010000439.1:0-2719 GCA_964646105.1 uncultured Armatimonadia bacterium | reverse complement strand
GTTCTCCCATCCCAACGCGTCGAAGCGGGTCTGGTAGCATCCCGTTTCGACGCGAGGAAACGAATGCAGGATGTGATGGTAGAAATCCCGCCAACACAGTTCTGAAACAAAGACCCGGACCGAATCCGATGCCTCGGGAGAGTTTGCCGCTACCGTCGCGTCACGGCAGTCGGCCAAGAGGCGTCTCACCGAAATCATCCCGAATTTCAGGTGGGGCGACAAACCCGTAGTCCCCGGAACCGCGGGGAAATCACGATCGACAGAGTACGCGCCCAGAGTCTGTCGCCGGAAACTTTCCCAGCGCTGACGCGCGGCTTCCTCGCCTGCGGCGACCGGCCATTCGATGCCCGCGGGGACTTTGGGGAGAGGTTCCGAGACTCCGGCAGCAGCAAAACGAAGCCCGTGGGGAAACGGCTCCGGCGCCAGAACCGGCAGAGTCTCCCAGACCCGGCGGAATGCGCTGAACACACCGAACATGGTGCCCTTCCCGGTCAGGACCGTTCCCGGAGCAGCCACCAGGTGATCGTCGACCGCATGACAATCCACCCCGCGCTCCGAAAGCCGACGACGGACCCGTTCGTCACGGGCACGCCCCCAAGGTTCGGTCTCGGCATGGTGGAAAACCACCCGGACCCCATTCTGGACCACCATGTCGTCAAGAACGGACTCCGGATCGCCCGAGCGAATCACCAAGCGCCCGCCGTTCGCCCGCAATGCCGTGTCGAGCGCGTGCAATCCCTGGAAAAGGAAACGAATCCGGGCCGGCGCAATATCGGGATTGCCCAGAAGCCCCGGATCGAGAATGAAAAGGCATAGAACCGGCAACCCGGTGGCATGGGCGGCCGCAACGACCCGGTTGTCGTCAAGACGCATCGAACGGCGAAACCAAACAACGGCGCAGGGATCGGCTTGGCTCATCGGAATCAGGGGCGTAAATGAAAGCGGGCGGGCATACAGCCCGCCCGCTTCAGATTCGGAGTGGAGGATAGCGGGATCGAACCGCTGACCTCTTCAATGCCATTGAAGCGCTCTCCCAGCTGAGCTAATCCCCCGAATGGCTCACGAACTATACCCTACGACGGTCCCTTGCGCAAGGGCAAACCGAAATCGTCCGTTGTCACCGGAGCGGAACGGGAGAACGTTCAAAAACGCTTGCCGACCGCAATCGAAGCACCGGCGTAGGAGAGTCCGCGCGAAGCTCCCGGATCCTGCCACACGGTCTCCAAAAACCAGCCGTTGGGCGCGCGCAACGCCCCCCGCAACCGTATTCCAACATTCGCGGCTCGGTCGAGGACGCGGAATGTTCCGGCACTCTGCCCCACTCCGTTCTCGAAATCCTCGGCAATCTCGAGAAAATACAAGCCCGCTCCGGCACCGATGTCGAATGCCCATTGCGACCGCGGCACCGCGGTGGAAAACGTCCAGCCGCCACCCACACCCGCGTACGATCGTCGTCTTCGTAGTTCATAGATTCCGTTCGTATCGAGCAAAGGACCCGATTGGCTTCCAAAATCCACGAACAGTTGCGACGACAATGGTCCAGGAGCGTCACCAAGACGCAACGCAATGCCCAAGCGGGTCCATGTCGAGGTGTCGTCGGTGCGGGTCTCCACAGAATTGGGAGTGAAGCCCCCGAGGGACAACTCCAAACGACCGTTTGCGGGAAACTGGCGACGGTAGGAATCCGACTGCGCCCATGCCGTCGACGCGCAAATCGCGGTCGACGCGACCGCGCCCGCCAGGACTCTCCCGAAAAACCCGGACCGGGTTCCAGTCATGAAAAGCAGCATTGTTGTTTCCTACGACCGGCGTGTCGGTTGCGTGACAAGCGCACGCGACCGGCACACGTTTCGGTACAGACAACAGACAGCGCGATTTCGGTGCAGGTCGGTCACCGTCCGCCCAGTCCGCTCAGCGACACCCCTTCGATGAAGTAGCGCTGGGTGAAGAAGAACAAGACCAATATCGGCATGACCACCATCGTGGACGCAGCCATCATCAATCCCGGTTCGCCACCATGGTCTTGCTGATAGAGCTGCAGACCATAGGCCATCGGCATCTGCTCGGGTGACGTCAGATAGATCAACGGCCCTTGGAAGTTGTTCCAGGCTGCCAACACGGCCATGATCGCGATCGCCGCCAGTGCCGGACGTACCTGGGGCAACATGACCCGCCAGTAGGTCCCGAACGGCCCGCACCCGTCAATCTTGCTCGCATCGTCCAGTTCATTCGGAATACCCAGGAAGAACTGCCGCATGAGGAAGATGTTGAACGCCGAACCGAAGAAGGCAGGCACCCAGAGCGGACGCAGGCTGTCCACCCACCCCAACGTCCGGAAAATGAGGAACTGGGGCATCAAGGTGACGGCGCCGGGAATCATCATCGTCGCCAAAAGAATCTTGAAGACCAGTTCCCGTCCCGGCCAGCGCAACCGCGCGAACGAGTACGCAACCATGGAGGACGCCAACAGGGTGCCCAGAACACTGAGAACGGTCAGGATCAACGTATTGCGCAGGAAGGTCCAGCCGTACCGCGTATCCGGCGGCAGGTAACGCAATGCCTCGACATAGTTGAGCCACCGCGGAGAGACACGCCGAACCTTGGTGAGATCGGCGCGCTCCACCACTTGCGCCTTCGTCAAGTCGGCCGAGCTTTCTCCCTGCAACGGAGCGACGCCGATGCCACCGTCCTGCAATTCCTCGACCTCGACAACCTTGCT
>CAZYBA010000438.1:0-2769 GCA_964646105.1 uncultured Armatimonadia bacterium | reverse complement strand
ACGTCTGCCGCGGCGGGTGTTGTCATGCGGAACCTGTGTTGGACGACGGGACGTTTTCCAGGAAATCGATGCCGGCTGCGGCGGCGCGTGTTGTCATGCGGAACTTGTGTTGGACGACGGGACGTTCTCCAGGGAATACGGGACGTCTGCCGCGGCGGGTGTTGTCATGCGGAACCTGTGTTGGACGACGGGACGTTCTCCAGGGAATCGGTGACTGCTGCCGCGGCGCGTGTTGTCATGCGGAACCCGTTTTGGACGACGGAAAGTTTTCCAGGGAATACGGGACGGCTGCCGTGGCGAGTGTTGTCATGGGTGTGCCGGAGTCCGCGTGCCTATTTCAGCCGGTAGTAACGGATGGCGTTGTCGTGGAACAGTTTGCGACGTTCGGTCTCGGAAGCGTCGGCGAACACGGTGTCGACTGCCTCCACCCATTGTCGGAAGTCGGCGGTCTTGTTGCAGACGGGCCAATCGCCCCCGAAGAGGAGTCGGTCGGGACCGAAGCAGTCGGCGGTGTACTTGAGGATTTTGCCCAACTCGTTCGCGATATCTCGGCCGGGCTTTACGGTCTTGACTATGCCGGAGATCTTGCAGACCACATTGGGTTGCTTGGCGACGATCGCAAGGTCGTGTTCCCATTGCTTTTGGGCCGGGTTGCGCGCGGCGGCATTGCCGCAGTGGTCGAGTACGAAACGGGTGTCCGGGCAAAGTTTCGCAAGTTTTGCAGCGTCGGTGAGTTCGGCGGGCCGCATGCACAGGTCGAAGGTCTTTCCCCACTTGCCGAGGGTTCGCATCGATGCGAGGAACGCGGGGGTCAGGCAGAGGCCCGGCTTGGCGTCGGGGACTTGGAGAACTTGTCGGAAGCCGTGGACGGTCGGATCGTCCTTCCAGCGCCGCGCGTATTTGTCGAATCCCGGAGATGCGGGGCGGCAGGAGACCACGGCCTTGGCGACGAGGGATTTGCGGCTGCGGCAGAGGCGGGCGATCCAGTCGGCCTCTTCGGTTTGCTGACCCAGGGCAACGTCCACTTCCATGTAGATCGCCTTGACCACATTGAGGTCGGCAGTGGCGATTTTGTATTCGGCGAGCGTGGAGGGGACATTGATCTTTTCTTCACCGGGAAGAGAGAGCCAAGGGGGGCGGAACTGCTTGAGATCCCAGAGGTGGAGGTGGGTGTCGACGATGGGGAGGTGTGCGATCGGGGTGCGCGTCATTGGGGTTGTCCTTCGGGATCGGTATGGCTGGGATTTTAGCGTGGACGGTGTTGCGGAACAACGGCGTTGTCCACAAGTGCGGGGGGGGCACACGGGTTTTCGGACGTTCGGGTGGAGTACTCCTGGAGGCAACCAAGTTGCTGGTGGGCAGGAACGTGCTCCAGAGCGATGGAGGTTTGGACGAAGTAACCCGGGAATGAACCGGGGTAGTGGTTGGATGGATGGCGCTCTTCGGTGTCGGACCTGAGGGTGGGTGTCAATGCCAGATCAAGACGGACCCACGGGTGTCGTTCATTGCCAACTTAACACCGGGCCGCCCTTGTTGTCATTGCGTTCCTAGCGCGAGGCGTGCGGCGTGGCGGTGGGTAGGGACCTTATTCCGGGCGGGAAAACGCGTGTTGGGGCCGGTTGTGTTTTGTCACACACTACCCACCCACCCCCCGGCCACCCACCCCGGGGTACAGGCGATTTGAAGTGTTCGCCACAGTTTCAGACAAAGATCATGCATCTTGGGTAGAATCCGCCCTGGCCCCCGCAGATTCGCCTCGCCCCCTTGGCAGCATCTGCATGTTCCCACCGACGGTTGCCATTCGCCCACGCGACGCTTTCAGCAACTTCCTCGATTCGGGCGACCCATCGACGGAGCAACTGCACCACCGACTGCAGTCCCCCGGACGGGTCCCGGCGACCACCGCCGACCTTGCGGCCGTCTCCTTGGGACTACGACACCGCAACCTACCCGACTGTTCACCCGCCTGCTCGCATCGTTCCCGGCATTCCAGAAGATCAACAGCCGCATGCCCACGGATTGGCAACATGGCACGAATGTTGCTTCTTCACTCGGGGAACTATGATTTTCGCCAAATTGGTTCCGGGAAGTGTCCCATGCCTTCCGTAAAGACGATATACCCACCACTGGGTACGCGTGTCGAGATGCAACCTCAAGACGTTGCCACGGCGCAATCGCCGCAAGGAGAATGTCTGACGGTGAAGAGAAAGCTGCGAAGGCGGGCGACGGTGGGGCTGTTACGTACATTGACGTTTTGTACGAAACTTGTGCCGCGCCGTGCCGGGCTTTCTCTCTTCTCGGGGCTGGGACGGGTGGCCTACGCGCTCTGCCGAAAGTCGCGCGAGCGGGCCAAGCGGAATCTGGCATTGGCATTCCCCGACCGCGACCCAGCCGATGCGGCAGCAATGGCGAACCGCGCGTTCGTGTCCTTGGGCCGGAACGCATTCGATGCTCTCCGACTCTCGTACATCCACAAACAGGATGTCCTTGATCTCTGTACGGTCGAGGGAGAAGAACACCTCTGGGCCGCGTGCCAGTCCGGCCGTGGGGTGGTCGCCCTCACCGGGCATATCGGGTGCTGGGAACTTCTCGCCGCCTACTTCGGATCGAAGGGGTATCCCTCCAATGTCGTCTACCGCAAGCAACGTGACGCACGGCTCGACGAGACAATCGTCGGCATCCGGAGTCGTCATTCCGTCAAGTCGATTCCTCGTGGCGCAAGTGCCGTTTCTGCGTTCCGTGTCCTGAAACGTGGCGAGATCCTGGCGA
>CAZYBA010000437.1:0-2787 GCA_964646105.1 uncultured Armatimonadia bacterium | reverse complement strand
ACCTGACAGGGTATTCCCGTCAACGGGAGTACCGGAAGATCTTGGTGGCGCCCGTCAACCTGCGGCAACGTATGGCGGAGATGATTCGTCGGGAAACCGAGCATGCTCGGGTCGGCCGACCTGCCCGGATCATTTTTCAGATGAACGCGCTCGTCGACCCGGAGATGATTTCGCTTCTCTACGATGCGTCACGGGCCGGTGTCACCGTGGATTTGTTGATACGTGGAATCTGCTGTTTGGTCCCGGGGTTGCCTGGTTGGTCGGAGAACATCCGTGTGGTCAGTATTGTGGGACGATTCCTCGAGCACTGCCGCGTGTTTTGGTTTGAGAACGGTGGTGCGTCGGAGTTGTGGATGGGCAGTGCGGACTTGATGCAGCGCAATCTGGACCGTCGTGTCGAGGTGGTCTTCCCGGTGGAGGATCCGCGCCACAAGGAATACGTGGTCCGTTACGTCTTGGGGACCTTGCTCAGCGACACGTCCCAAGCGCGGTTGCAGATGCCCGATGGCAGTTCGGAACGGTTGCGTGCGGAGCCCCGGAAGCGCCGTGTGGACGCGCAGTCGACATTCCTGAGGGGGCGTCGCGGTCGCAGGTAGCAAGTGCGTGACCGGCGGCAATGGGGACGAGGTCCGGAATCAGAGCGGGCGGGTGATGGTAAGGGACGCGTAGTTCAGCCAAGCGAACGTGAAGACCCGGTCGTTGTCCGCGCCGCCTTCGAGGGTGCGCAGTCCGACTCCCAACTTGGTGCCGTCGGGGAATCGGTATTGGGTGCGCAGTCCGGCGTCGATGGCACGTCCCATTGGTGCGCCAAGGGCGTCGATGTCGACGTCGATGCTCCATCGGCGGTCGAAGTTGTGTGTCACGGCACCGTGCAGCAACGGGACCAACCCGATATTGGTGTCGTCGGCCACCTGGTTTGCGCTGCGCTAGTGGATTCCCGCGTCACGGACCTTGACCGTCCACCCCGCCCACGCGGTGGTTGCTTCTGTTGTCAGCACACGACGGCGCATTGAGAATCGGTAGGAATGGAAGGCGTACTTCGCGTCGACGTTCGTTCCGGCGGCGAAGGTCTTTCCGGCGAAATCGACGGTGTTCTGCAAGGTGGCGTTGCCCCCGAAGGAAAGCGGCGCGATCAAGACACGGGCTTCCTTGTCGTCGCCGACCGGTTGGACGTACTGCAACCGGACATGGTTGAAGGGGCCTTGTCCGGTCAGGCGGTTGAGTTCGAACCGAGTTCCTGTGTTTCCCGGGCTACGGACGACATTGCGTGGGTTCCAGACCATTCCTGTCTCGATATCCCATCGTGCGGCGGGCGGGTCGGCAAACGCCGGCGTTGTCGCGGCGAGAGCCGCCAGGGTGGCGAGACAGAGTCGAACCTTCATGAAGCAGACTACATACGGAGTGAATTGCTTGTTCCCGAAAATTGGCAAACGTTTGTTTGTCAGGTGCTACAATGCCCTGTGGCCCTGGACGTTCATTCCCTGATCGCGAGTTTGAAACGGCACCGCCACTATGCCGACCAGATTGTGCATACGGAGGTGGTTCCCGGTTCGTCGGCGTGTTTCGCGGACATCGATCCCCCGTTGCCCGATCGTTTGGCGGCGGCCTTGTCGCGCCAGGGAATCGATCGTTTGTGGTCGCACCAGGCCGCGGCATTGGATCTGGCCCGGTCGGGTTTCCCGTTCGTGGTCACCACCCCGACGGCGTCGGGTAAGTCGCTGTGCTATCTGGCTCCTATCCTGGAGATGCTTTTGGTGGATCGGCAGGCACGTGCCCTGGTGGTGTATCCGACCAAGGCGTTGGCACAGGACCAAGCGGGCAAACTACGGGATCTGGGGTTGTTCCCGGATGTCGTGCATGCGTTGTACGACGGCGACACGCCGCGTACGGAGCGTTCCTCCATCCGCCGGACGGCACGCCTGATTCTCACCAATCCCGACATGCTCCACGTGGGAATCCTTCCCGGTCATTCCCAATGGGCGCCTTTTCTGCGCAACCTGCGTGCGGTGGTGGTCGACGAGGCGCATGTCTACCGAGGGGTTTTCGGCGGACATGTCGCGCAGATCATGCGCCGACTCGGGCGTATGGCCAACCGGTACGGGGCGTCTCCGCAGTGGATCGGCTGCTCGGCCACGATTGCCAATCCGGAGGAATTGTTCCGCCAACTGACCGGAGCCACGGGAGAGATACCGGTGGTGGGCAACGACGGTGCCCCGCGGGGGCGTCGGCATTTCGTCTTCTGGAATCCGCCGGTGCTGGACCCGACCCGCGGTGTGCGCCGTTCCACCAATTCGGAAGCGACCGCCTTGTTTACGTCGTTGGTCTCCGCCGGCGTCCGCACGATTGCGTTCGCGCGGGCCCGCAAGTCGGCGGAGTTGTTGCTGGCCTACGCGAGGGACGCGTTCGCGTCGACAGAGTCCAACGGCGAGTTGGCCGGGCGAATCGCCAGTTACCGTGCGGGGTATACGCCCACGCAGCGACGAGCGATCGAGCGCAGGCTCTTCGACGGGGAATTGCTCGGGGTGACCGCCACCAATGCGTTGGAATTGGGTGTCGACATTGGCGGGATGGACGCGGTGGTGATGGCGGGGTATCCCGGGACCATCTCCTCGGCCTGGCAGCAGGCTGGTCGCGCGGGACGTCGCCACGGGGATTCGTTGGCCCTTCTGGTGGCGTCCGACAATCCGCTCGACCAGTTCCTGATGCGCAGGCCCGGGTGGTTCTTCGGCAGTCCTCATGCAAACGCGGTGCTCGACCCCGCGAATCGTCACATTCTCGGGGGGCATC
>CAZYBA010000436.1:0-2789 GCA_964646105.1 uncultured Armatimonadia bacterium | reverse complement strand
GCGACCCGGGAGGGCCGGTGGTGCTCGAGGAAACCCCCAGGCTCCCCGACAGCGATGTCCCGCTGGTGGGACGACCCGGTGAACGCGAACGAAAGTTCCTGGTCGGGCCCCAGTCCCGCGGCTTCGAACTCGGGCTCATCCTCAGCATCTTCTGGGAATTCCTGCGCGGTTTCCGAACCCTCCACTTTGTCGGACCCTGTGTCACGGTCTTCGGATCCGCACGTTTCCCCGAATCCCACCGCTGGTACCAACTCGCCCGTGAAATCGGAAGCAAGCTCGCGGACGCCGGATTCACGGTGATGACCGGCGGCGGCCCCGGCATCATGGAAGCCGCCAACCGCGGCGCCAAGGAAGCCGGCGGACACTCCATCGGGTGCAACATCATCCTGCCGTTCGAACAACACGCCAACCCCTGGCTCGACACCGTGGTCGACTTCGAACACTTCTTTGTCCGCAAGACCATGCTCATCAAGTACTCGTACGGTTTTGTGGCCATGCCGGGCGGATTCGGAACATTCGACGAGATCTTCGAAGCCCTCACCCTGATCCAAACCAAGAAGATCAAGGACTTCCCCATGGTCCTGGTGGGCAAGGAATTCTGGGAGCCGCTGGTGGAGGACGTTTTCCGGGAACGGCTCCTCAAGGAAGCCACCATCTCGCCCCACGACCTCGACTATGTCATGGTGACCGATTCCGCCGACGAGGCGGTTGAGTTCATCCGCCAGGTTGCGCAGCGACGCTTCGGCCTGAAATACGGCAAGCAGCCCCGCAAGCGTTGGTTCCTCGGGGAATGATCCGAGGGCGGCATGGGCAGGCACCGGCCGACAAAGGCATCCGGCCGGAACTGCTGCGCGAACTCGCCTTGCCCTGGCGCGCGAACGCAGCCCCGGTCGGTCCGGAAGCGCTCGCGCTCTGGAACTGCCCGTCAGCGGGAGGCCACTGGACCCTCACCCAAGACGCTTCCCTGATCTGGCGCCGCGCCGGCGATCCATCCACCGCCAGGTTCGAACTTTCGTTAACGTCCAGCACCGACCGCGTTGTGCGTCGGCTGCTCGCCGGAAAACCGTGGCAGACCACGACCACCGCGATCGGACCGGTGGGATGGCGAACCGTGTACCGGTCCCCGGGGATTCCGTTCGAGATTGTCCGCGAACTGCTCCCGCTCTCGCTGCTTCCCGAGCAGGCGGTCCCTCCCGGGTTGCCTCCGTTGGTCGTGCGCATCTCGGTTCAAAGCCGTTCCACCAAACCGGTGGACATGGAACTGACCGTGCGCACCGCCGCCCCAAGCACCGGCTTACACCGCACCGTCGGCGTCGCCGTCGTTTCCATTCCCGGGGGGCAACGGGCCCGTTTTCGGATCGCACCGGGAGCCACCGCCGACGCCGTGATTCTCTGCGGACCCCCCGGCCGAGGAGCCCAGCCCCATCCGGACCCCCTCGGGGTGGCCCGCGCCGCAAACCGCTGGCTGGACGAAACCACTTTGCCCGGCTGGCTCGTGAACGCCCTCATCCGTGCCGCCACCGTCCCGAGCGCAGCAGCCGGGTTGCCGGCAATGTCAACCGTTTCGCGCCCACCCGCACCTGCAACCGACCCGGTGGACGCGCTCCCGCTCGTCCTCGCACTGCGTCGCAGCCAGCCCAAGCTCGCTCCGGCAGGAGTGTGCAAAACGTGGGTGGACCGTCTTCAAACCCGTTTGGGCAACCACCCGGCCCCGGTCAGCGTCGACGATCAGTTGCGGTTGCTGCTCGCGACCGCATCCGCGCTGACGTTGGCATCCGACCCCCTCGGTGTCCCGGCGGATCGTTTCAACTCCTTGCGCAAGGGGGCCGATGCGGCTCGGGAACGATTCCGTGCGACGTTTGGCGGCAACGATTGGCCGTCCGACACTTCCGGAAACACCCCCTGCCGCCCGGCGGATTTGGCCGGACTCGCGGAATTTGTCGCGCTGGATTTGGAAACTCCAGTGGACGTCCCGACCGAACGTCGTTGGCTGGAGGCGGTTTGGAGGCATTGTCTGGTCCCGGACCGAACGGCGCCGTCGCGCGGGGGCGCTGCGCGATTTTCGGTGGCGAGTGCCGGATGGTTGCGCGCCGCCCAACCGGGTTCACGTTCGCCCGATCCGGAATGGGAAACCGACCCGGTCGTGCTCTGGCGGTTGGCGTCGGTGTTTGTTGCGCGGGGAACGTTGGAAACCGGCTTGATCGCCGGGGCGGTGGCGGCCCATGTCCCCCCACGCAACCCCGACACCGTGTCGGCCATTCACGGCGCGATTCACGCACTGGGCGGATTCCGCATCGGCATGGCTTCCCAAACGGTGACGTTCACGCCGCCGGGCAACAGCGACCTGGTGCGGGTGCCGTTCACGGTTGCGAGTGGTTTCGGGGTTGCCACCCAATCGGTGGACAGCGCCGGACAACGGTGGACGTTGGAGATGGGCGCCGGCCGCCTGCCGGTGCGCACCCTCCACCTGCGCCTATCCCAATCCGGGAAACCGTCCGGAGTGTTGGCGGTACTCGGCACCAATCGAGTTCCCTTCGAGATATCCGCGGTCGACAAGAGGCTGACGTTGACATTTTCCGAGCCGGTGCGCGTCGAGCCCGGCCGCCGGCTGTATGTTTCCGTGCTGTTCTGAACGTCTGGGGGATAACGGCCCGGCTGATGGACCGCGGTTTTTCCCGGCGGAAGAAGCCCCCGTCCTGATCCCGTTTCCCCGGGGAATGAATTCCCCGTCTTGATGGCCTGCGGCCGATCGTCCTCCGGACGGGGCGTTGTTGCGCTGCGCGCGTTTT
>CAZYBA010000435.1:0-2791 GCA_964646105.1 uncultured Armatimonadia bacterium | reverse complement strand
ACCGCAACAGCTGGCCCCTCCTGCGTCAAGCGTCCACCACCCCGCTCGCCATCGGCGAAATCTTCACCAACCGCTGGGACATCCTGCCGCTCTTGCAGAACGGCTGGATCGACTATTTGCGCATGAAGCCGCTGCACTCGGGCGGGATCACCGAGATGCGCAAGCTGCTGATCCTGGCCGAGCCCTACAATGTCCGTTCGGCGTTCCATGGCGCGGGCGATGTCGGCCCGATCGCCCAGAGTGCGTCGGTGAGCCTGCAGATGGCCATCCACAACTTCGGGGTTCAGGAGTGGATTGTCTATCCCGAGGCGGCGTACACGGTGGCCACCGGCGCCTGCCGGATGGAGAACGGCATGGCGTTCCCGAACGAGCGCCCCGGCCTCGGCATGGACATTGACGAAAAAGAGGCGGCGAAGTACCCGTACCAACCGCGCTACATGCCGCTGGTCCGTCGCCTCGACGGCACGGCGCACGTCTATTGATGCCGATTCCGGTTTCGTGATTGCCCCGCCCGCCCGCGCCACCCGAGCGCGGGCGGGCGGATTTCTTTGCAGGTGCGGTTGCTGTTCGACGGGGTTTCGTTGTCGTTGAACCGAGGTTGGTTGACGTTTACCCTTTTGATTCGGACCCTGTTGACGTTGAACCGAGGTTGGTTGACGTCCACCGCGAAGTTCCGAACCGATTGGACCTTCGATCGAGTCCCTTTGACGTTCAACAGGAGTCGGCTGACGTCCCGCGCTTTCGGTTCGATAGACGCGCATTGTGACGGCATCCCCGGGTTCCCGCGACGGAAAGCCGTTCCATAGCACCGAAATGCTTCCCGGTTTGGGTAGAATCGCGACCAACCGGGAACGGAATCCAGAAAGGGCGGACGTCGCAGATGCACAGGGCTGGCTGTTTGGGTGGCAAATGGAACCCGTTTTTGCGCACCGCCGCGCCGGTGTTCGCGCTGGCCGCGTTGGCGGTCGTGCCGGCCGTTTCCACGGCCCAGCCGCCGGTTTCGACGCAAGCGGACGCGTTCGCGCAGTCGTTGCACATCTCCCGCGGCAACCGCTTCGACCGTATCTTTACCGCGCAGCCCAACGTTCCCAATGTGACCGTTTTCTACAACCCGGATTCGGCATCGGACCGTGCGCTGGTCGCGGACTTTGTCGGGCGGCGTCGTGCGTCGGATCAGGTCGGGTTGCACTTGGTGGCGGTCCGGTCGGTCGGGGCGCCGGCCTGTGTCCAGTACCAAATCAAAACGTTGCCGACCATCTTGGTGCACGATCGTTTCGACCACGAACTTGCCCGTTCATCGGATCCCGGCGTGGTTTTCCCGGCCATCCTGAAGGCGCTTTCCACCGCGCGGCTGGCGTGGATTGACGAACGTTCCCCCGAGGCGGCCGAGACCTACAAGAACATGGGCGGTGGCAAGTTTCCGGTTCCGTCCATTCTGAAGACAATGAGCCTGCGTCCCGAGTGGATGGGGACATTCGACCAGTTGAGTCGGGTGTCGATCTTCGCCGACAACACGGCCCTGCCCCGGCGTCTCAAGGAGATGATCGCGACCTATGTGTCGGGCATCAACCGGTGCAAGTACTGAACGGCGTCGCATGCAACATTCCTGCGGTCGCAGGGAGTCGACAACGAGACGGTGGACCGGGTGGCCCTGGCCGACGGCGATCTTTCGCGTCTGCCTGCGCGTGAGCAAGCGTTGCTGCGCTATGTGAGGGTGCTGACCCGCGATCCATCGAAGGTCAACGACGGCATGACACAGAGCCTGCGCAATCTGGGTTGGAGCGACGACGAGCTGTTCGAGGCGAGCTTCGTGACCGCGTTGTTCGCGTTCTTCAACCGCATGGCCGAGGCGTACGGGCTCGGTTTCGAGGGGGCGTGGCGTCCGCCGGTTGGCAGTGCCTGGGACAAGCCGGCGCCTGCGCGCGCGGAGACAAGAACTCGGTCGGAACCGGCGGTGAAAGCGGTTCCCGATTCGAAGCACGGGCGTCCGGGAGCAAAAGTGCCAACCAAAACGCGTCCCGCCGCGGCGCGCCCTCCGAAGCGCTGAAATTCAACCCAGCCGCTTACACCGTCGACACGCCCCGTCGAACACGGCCGGGTGGGGCTCCGCTCCGCCCAGTATGCGACCGCCTCGTCCCTGTCTGCCTTCCCTCCTGCCGCCACTCCCTCCGCAGCTCTCATCTCAAATCTCTCTTCTCTCCTCTCGCTCCTTGGTCAGCCGATCCGCCGCACGGGGATCCCCCCGCGCGGGGCAAGCGTCACATTGCGTCGCTCGAAGCCGGGTTCGCCGGAGTTCACCAGGGCGAACCGCGCGGACCGCAGCCACTCGGCAATCACGAGCTTGGCTTCCACTTGCGCAAAGGCGGCCCCGATGCAGCGTCGGGCCCCGCCGCCGAACGGGGCGTACTCGAACGGAGTGAATGTTTTGCCTAGGAAACGTTCGGGACGGAATGCGAAGGGTTCGGGGTAGATGCTCGGGTCGCGGTGCAACAGCAGTATGGAAACCCCCACTCCGGTGCCGGCCGGGAGTTGCCAGCCGCGCAGGGAGAAGTCTCGCAACAGGGTTCGCCCCACCAAAGGCACCACCGGATGGATGCGCAGGGTCTCTTCGACCACCGCGCTGAGCCACGGCAGCTTGGCGATGGTGTCCGAGGGGGTGTTGTCGTTGATGGTTTCGAGCTCTGTGTTCAGGCGTGCCAAGGCGTCGGGGTGGGTGTGTAGCAGGTGCATGGCCCAGGCGAGGGTGATTGCGGTGGTTTCGTGGCCGGCGAAGAGAAGTGTCATCAGTTCG
>CAZYBA010000434.1:2401-2793 GCA_964646105.1 uncultured Armatimonadia bacterium | reverse complement strand
GCCATCGCCCGGTCCCTCGCGAACAAGCCGTCGATTGTGCTCGCCGACGAACCGACCGGGAACCTTGACGAAAAGACCGGCATCGAAATCATCGCGCTGCTGCGCGAACTCAACCGCGACCAAGGAGTTACGATCATTTCCGCTACCCACGACCACAAGATGGTCGATGTTTCCGACCGGATCGTCTGGATCCGTGACGGCCGCATCGACAAGATTGAAAACCGCGAAGACATCCAGATCACGGTGGGTTCCATCGGAGGACACGGCGCCGAATGAACCGTTCTCTCCCCATTGCCCTCTGTGTAGCCCTCAGTGCGACCGCATGGGCTCAATCCCCCGCCCGGACGCGCTCCAAGACCCAATCACCCTCGAAGGTTTCCGGTCAGAAAACG
>CAZYBA010000434.1:0-2391 GCA_964646105.1 uncultured Armatimonadia bacterium | reverse complement strand
CGTCGGCTCGTGCTCCCAAGACGGGTGGACCGTTCTCACCCGAGGCCGTACGAACTGCGGAGAACATCATCCGCGAGGACGCGTTGAAGAACTACCTGACGTTCATTGCGTCGGACGCCCTCGAAGGACGCGATACCCCTTCCCGTGGGCTGGATGTCGCGGCCGAGTTCCTGGCGTTCCATCTGCGCGCCTGGGGATTCCGACCGGCGGGCGACAATGGCACCTATTTCCAGAAGATCGCACTCCTGCGCAGCCGGATCGAGCGTGAGTCCCTGTCGGCGTCGCTTGCCGGGAGCACCCTCGAGGCCGGCAAGGATTGGTTTGTCGGCTTCACCCCGGGGGGCGGAAACGGCAAGGGGACCGCCGACGGGACGTGTGTCTACGTTGGACACGGATGGCAGGCCAAGGCGCGTGGTGTCGATCCCTACGCCGGCGTCGATGTCCGCGGCAAGGTATTGGTTGTGAACGGTGCGCAACCGGAAGGCTTTGTTTCCGATTCGACCCCCGGCAAAGAAGTGCTTCCTCCCGCATTGGTGGCGGCACGACTCGGCGCCGTAGGGATTGTCGAACTCAACTTCGGCGACGCGGACGCCTTCGAGCGTCGTGGTCGCATGCGCGAGGCGATGGGGGAACGTCGCGGGATGACTCCCGTGGCGCCGGATGATGTCAAGGATGGCCTCCCGGTGATCTCGCTCTCTCCGACCCACTCGGCCGCATTGCTCGACGGTTCAGCGGTCACGTCGGCGACCGCCTCCGAAGAGGCGACCAAACGCAGTACATCCAAGGGCGTTGCCTTGCCGGATGGAAAACGGATTCGTTTCACGGTGGGACGCCAGACGACCGTCCAAGGGACCCGTAATGTCGTGGCGGTATGGCCTGGCAGCGATCCGAAACTACGCGAGGAACATGTCGCCGTCGGGGCGCATTACGACCACGTCGGTGTACGCCCCGGTGGACCTGACGGTGCCGACCGCATCTACAACGGTGCGGACGACGACGGTTCGGGTACGGTCGGGGTGTTGTCGATTGCCGAGGCGGTCGCACGCGGTCCGCAGCCGAAACGATCGATCCTGCTGGTGTGGCATGCAGGAGAGGAAAAGGGATTGTGGGGGAGCGAGCTCTATGTCAACCACCCGACGGTTCCTCTGAATTCGATTGTCGCCCAACTCAACATAGACATGATCGGGCGGAGCAAGCGACCCGGCGATACCGATCGGCGCAACGCCGAACTCTCCGGACCGAACGGGATCTACGTGATCGGTTCCCGGATGTTGAGCACCCAACTCGGTGATCTTTCGGAATCGGTCAACAACGGTTATCTGAAAATGAAGTTCGACTACCGTTACGACGATCCAAAGGATCCCAATCGGTTCTACTTCCGGTCCGACCATTACAATTACGCCCGGAAGAACATCCCCATCATCTTCTACTTCGATGGGGTCCACGAGGATTACCATCAGGTGTCCGATGAAGTGGACAAGATCGATTTCGTGAAGATGGGCAAAGTGACCAGAACGATCTACCTGACCTTGATGGCGCTTGCGGATCGGTCGCAACGTCCAGTGGTGGACGGTACCAACAACCGCTGATCGTTCCTTAGGGAAGGGGCAAGGGCGCGCGGCGAAAAGTCGTGCGCCTTTTTCCTTCTGGACACGGGGGGCTCTGAGGGGAAATGAAAACGCCCCCGCAGAACGCGGGGGCGTTGTCGCCAGTGGCGAGACGTAACGATCAGCGTCGGGGTGGTCCGCTCGCGGTAGCTCCGAGTGCGTTCATTTCTGCCTGCATGAGCATGTTTTCGAGCTCGGTGCGGTTCATGGCGCGCTGCAGCGCGAGTTCCTTGGTGATGACACCCTTTACGGTGAGATCGCGCAGGCACATGTCCATGGTCATCATGCCCATGGAGCCGGACGTTTGGATCATGGACGTGATCTGGTGTGCCTTGGCTTCACGAATCAGGTTGCGGATGGCCGGGGTGGCGATCATGATTTCCTGCGCGCAGACCCGGCCTCCGCCGATCTTGGGCAGGAGTTGCTGGCAAAGAACGGCCTGCAGGTTGTTGGAGAGCTGCAGGCGGATTTGTTCTTGTTGTCCGGGCGGGAACGAGTCGACGATGCGGTCGACCGTGGTGGCGGCGGAGTTGGTGTGCAGGGTGGCGAAGACCAAGTGGCCGGTTTCTGCGGAGGAGACCGCCATCTGCATGGTTTCGAGGTCGCGCATCTCTCCCACCAGGATGACGTCCGGGTCTTCGCGCAGCGCGGCGCGCAGTGCGTTCGGGAACGTCTTGGTGTCCTGCCCCAGTTCGCGTTGGTTGATGATGCTCATCTTGTGCGAGTGCAGGTATTCGATGGGGTCTTCGATGGTGATGATGTGGCAGGCGCGCTCGTTGTTGAT
>CAZYBA010000433.1:0-2811 GCA_964646105.1 uncultured Armatimonadia bacterium | reverse complement strand
GCGGGCGACACCCTTCTTGCCCTGGCCTGTTCGTCCCAATTGTGGCGTGCACGCTACGCAGCCTCCGCCCCGGACCGGTGCCTACGCGGGCTGAAACGCTGTGCGGCCGGTTTCAAGGCACTTGGAGACAAACTCGCGTACTGCCAGTGCCTGGTGCATATCGGTCGCTTGGAACTCACCTCGGGGAAACACGAAACCGCGCTGGAAATGGCGCGCGAAGCCGAGGAGGTGTCCGAAGACGTTGGAGATTGCGCGACCGCCTTCGAGGCCCGGTTGCTGGCTGGAGAAACCCGTGCCGCGCAAGGAGATTTCGCCGAGGCGGGGCGTTTGTTCGCACAAGTCCGGGAGTTCGCCGGGCAACGCGGACTATTGTCGCTGGGTTTATCCGTGCGACGGTCGGAAGCCCGGGTTGCCGATCATTTGGGAGACACCGACACCGCGCGCACTCTTTGGGAAGAGGTGGGTCGATCGGCGTTCGAATTGGGATTCTGGCACCCGACGCTGGAAGCCAATGCCGCCCTCGCGCGCATCGCCATGGCGGAAGGCGATCTGGACTGCGCGCAGATCTACCTCGAGCGACGCGATGTTGCCAAAAGCATGCTGGAGTGGGAAACCCCCGGAACCGAGACGGCCGACCATCGCGCCGATTGAAGGTTGTCTCTCCCGGGTGTGGACCCGCCGTGGAGACCTGGCGGGGAGTGGCGACGTCGTACCGTCAGCGGTTCCGCATCATCGGAATGATCAGCATTCGCCACACCATGGCGATTCCCATGCCGAACCAAAGCGTAGCCCAGACGATCGCCGGGATCATGGTCGCTTCCTGCATGTTCATCGCATCCGTGTGCAGGTCGGTTGCGTAGCTCAGCACGAAAAGAGTCTTCAGGTCGTACATCGCGTTCAGACCGCACTGGATTCCGACAAAGCCCGCCGCGAAACTGGCTCCCGCCCGGGGAAGGCGGTTTGATGCCACCGCCAAGACGAGGGTCAATCCGATACCCACGGCCAAGGTGAACAGGCTGCCGAGGGCGGCGGAGGTGACCAAGCCGACCGCGATGGCAAGTCCGGCCAGTAGACGACGCGCAGGGAACCCACGGCGCAGCAGCACCAGCATCGCCGTTCCCGTGAACATCGTGCCGAGGTATCCGGCAGACGAGATCACGACACCGATTCCCCCCTGCGTGATTGTGGATCCCGAACCCTGCGGAACCACTTCCACGCCGCGCACAGTTCCACCGGTCAGCACCGTGGCGAGGGCATGCCAGCCCTCGTGGATGTAGGTCACCATCAGGCGCAACGGCCATGTCAGGTAGTCGGCGTAGGGAATCAACGACAACAGTAGCGTCACCAACGTCCCCCACAACAGCATCTTGTGTGTATGGGCCAATGTTCCCGGGTCCGGGTTGTCACGGCGGCGACGGCGTTCGGCGGATCGCGGATGGGGGATTCGGGTCGTGGACATGGTGTTGCTATGCCTTATATCGCAACCGATGCCGTCGTGTTCCCGGATTTCCATTTCGGGAACGCCCGACGCGTGTTGGCGTCGGCGAGCACTCCCAGTTGCTCGAAAGAGACTCCGATCGCCTGGGCGAGTGCGTGGGCCACGGCGGGGAGCCGTTCGGGGACATTGGGATGCCGGCCCCGAAAGGGTTCCGGCGACAACCACGGAGCGTCGGTCTCGAGCAACAAGCGGTCGTGGGGAACCGACGCCGCCACTTCCCGGAGCGGACCGTTTTTCTTGTAGGTGATCGGACCGTCGAATCCGAAAAATCCCCCTGACGCCGCAATCCGTGACGCCTGCTGCACATCGCCACCGAAACAGTGCCAGATTGCACCGTCCGCGGCATGGTCGGCGACGAGCCAGTCCAGCAGGGTGTCGACCAGGAACATGGTGTCGGCGCTCGGACGGCAGTGCAGCACCACCGGCAGGCCGGCTTCCTTTGAAAGGGTCACCTGTTCCCGGCAGACCCGCTCCTGCTCGTCGAGATTGGTGGCACCGCGGAACGTATCGAGGCCGATTTCGCCGATTGCCACCACGGAAGGATGGTTCGCCAGATCCGCGATCTCCCGGCGGGTATCGGAGTCCCATCGGGCGCAATCCGACGGGTGGATGCCGACGATGGCGCGCAATCGGGAGTCGGATTCGGCCAGGTGCACCGCGGAACGGGACGATTCCAAGTTCCAGCCGGGAACGAATACGGTGTGGACACCGACTGCCTCGGCGCGGTCCAGCCATTGGCGGTATTCGCCGCACAGCAGGTCGGAGTTGAGGTGGGAATGGGTGTCGGTCAACTCGGTGTTCAGGCGTTGGTCCCGACCGGAACGGGAACTTGGTCGACAATTTCCCGGACCACCGTTTCGTCGTCGACACCGCGCGCCCGTGCTTCGGGCGAGAGTACCAAGCGGTGGGAGAGGACGGCCGGTGCGAGCGCCTTGATGTCGTCGGGGATCACGAAATCGCGGGTCTCGAGGGCTGCCCGGGCCTGGGCCGCGTGCATCAAGCCCAGCGATCCGCGGGGGCTGGCGCCGGTTTCGACCGACGGATGATTGCGGGTTGCGTCGACGATTGCCACGATGTAGCGCTGCAACGTCGGTTCGACGCGCACGCGCCGGACTTGGTCCTGCAGGCTGACGATGTCGGGTGCGGTGAGCAACGGCCGGATGCCTGCCAGCGGATGCGATTGCATCTGTGCGGCGAGGATTGCGGTTTCTTCCGTGGGCGACGGATAACCAAGGCGGACCCGCATCAGGAAGCGGTCCATCTGGGCGGCGGGAAGGCTGTACGTGCCGAGGTGCTCGATCTGGTTTTGGGTG
>CAZYBA010000432.1:0-2834 GCA_964646105.1 uncultured Armatimonadia bacterium | reverse complement strand
GTGCGCTACTCCCTGACGCAATGCGCTGGCTGTGGCGGGACGAACCCAAGTAACTCGCGAGGGGTAGCGGACGGTGGTTTCGCTACCCCCGGATCCCGCTCGTTTCCGACGCTGTTTTCCGGGGACGATGCCACGGCCAACGCGTTGATCCGAAAGCCTCGGACGTGGCTCCGCGATTGACCGGTACAATTCCCCCATGCCTGACTTGCAACCCGTTTTGATCGCCGGCGCCTGGGTAGCGTCGACCAATCCTTCCGGATCGTTCCAATCCACCAATCCGTCCACCCGGGAACGACCACCGTTCCACTACCCGATCTCCGGGCGCGCCGACGTCGATCGCGTGCTCGCCGCGGCGGAGGATGCGGCTTCGCAATTGCGCGCGACTCCACCCGAAACCATCGCCCGATTTCTCGAACGATTCGCAGATTCCATCGAATCGAACCGCGAATCCTTGGTGTCGGCTGCGCATCAAGAGACCGGCTATCCCACCGAACCGCGACTGAATTCAGTGGAATTGCCCCGCACATCCAATCAATTGCGTACGGCGGCACGTGCCGCGCGCGAGCGCTCGTGGTGTCGACCGACCATCGACACTGCCTCGGGCATTCGGTCGCAATTCGAACCGTTGCCGGGTGCGGTCCTTGTCTTCGGACCAAACAATTTCCCGTTTGCGTTCAACGCCGTCGCCGGTGGAGATTTTGCCGCCGCCATTGCGGCACGGTGTCCGGTGATCGCCAAAGTGCACGCCAGCCACCCGCGAACCTCGCAATTGTTGGCCGAACTGGCGCACCAGTCCGCCGTCGACTGCGGTCTCCCGTCGGCAACCATCCAGGTCCTGTACCGGCTCGACCATTCCGAAACCCACCGGATGATCGGGGATCCTGCCGTGGCGGCGGTCGGTTTCACCGGCAGTCGCCATGCGGGCTTGGCGATCAAGGCCACCGCCGACGCCCACGGCAAGCCGTCCTACCTGGAAATGTCCTCGGTGAACCCGGTCTTCGTCCTTCCCGGCGCACTCGCCGAGCGGTCGGACGCCATCGCCGCGGAATTCTTCACCAGCTGCACCATGGGGGCTGGCCAATTCTGCACCAATCCGGGACTGGTGGTGGTACCGGACACCCAAGCCGGAGATGCGTTCATCGCTTCCGCGGTTTCGTCGTTCGCCGCCTCCAATCCGGGGGTTCTGTTGAATCAAGCCGGACTGGATTCTCTGGTGGCGGCGATCGATACGTTGGTGAACGCCGGAGCAAAGGTTCTCACCGGCGGCAAGTTATCGGTACTACCCGGTATTCGGTACGAGAACACCCTTCTGACCGTCGACGCCGACCATTTCCTGGGTAACCCCGAAACGTTTCAGACTGAGGCGTTCGGCCCGTGCTCGCTGATCGTCCGCACTCCCCTCGAACTGTTGCCGCCTGTCACGGCATCGTTCGAGGGAAACCTGACCGGATGCATCTATTCGGCGGGCGACGGTTCGGACGATACCATCTACGACACGATCGCTCCGATCCTGCGCACCAAGGTCGGCCGCCTGCTCAACGACAAAATGCCGACCGGAGTCGCGGTCAGCCCCGCGATGAACCATGGCGGTCCGTACCCGGCAACCGGCCACCCCCACTTCACGTCCGTGGGCATGCCGGCAGCGATCACCCGCTTCGCACAGCTCGCTTGTTACGACAACGTCCGTCCCCACCGGCTTCCGGCCGAACTCGCGGACGGCAACCCGCTCGGATTGCAGCGTTGTGTCGATGGCGTATGGACCCGCTGAGGGAGCCCTTGACGATTCGATTCCTCAAATCCCGCCGGAATGTCCTGCGATCCCTGAGAACGGGACTACCGAAATCCGAGTGACGTTCGGGACGCTGAACCGATATCCAATGAGAACGCCCCCGGAGTAAATCCGGGGGCGTCGTCTTTTCGACCGGGAAAAACCCGCGGTCAGCGGAGTCGTTCGCGCAGCCAGTTTTCCAGCTCGGAAATCGGGAGGCGGACCTGTTGCATGGTGTCGCGGTCACGGACGGTCACCGTGTCGAGGAGGTCCGACGATCCATCTTTGCTCAACCCGAGCGTGTCGTAATCGACCGTGATGCAGAAAGGAGTCCCGGCTTCGTCCTGACGTCGATACAGCTTGCCGATGGCTGCGGTATCGTCGTAGACAACCCGCATCCCCAGATTGGCCTGCAAGCCCTTCTTGATTTCCTTGGCCTTGGCGACGATGTCGGGTTTGTTCTTGGCCAGCGGAAGGACGGCGACCTTGATCGGGGCCAGCGCCGGCTTGAGGCGCAGTACCACCCGAACATCCCCCTTTTCGGCGTCGACCACTTCTTCGTCATAGGCCTCGCAAAGCGCGGCAAGCACCCCGCGATCCACGCCGGCGGCCGGCTCGATGACAAACGGGACAATGTGCCGGTTGTTCGGCTGATCGAAGTAGGTCAGCTTTTCCGTGGAATGCTCATTGCGCAGTGCCTTGGCCTGGGTGTTGTCCGAGAGCGGCAGATTGGACTGGTCGCGGGAATGGCTGCCCAGATCCCAGTCGGTGCGGTTGGCAATCCCCTCGAGTTCATCGAAACCCAGGGTCGGAAATTCGAAGAGAATGTCGACCGTTCGCTTGGAGTAGTGCGCCAACTTCACGTGTTCGAAGAGGCGCAATTTCTCACGGGGAAGCCCCACCACGTCCACCCACCAGTTCACATGGTCTTCGATCCATTCGTCGTGGATCCGTTCATCCTCGCCCGGGTGTACAAAGAACTCGATTTCCATTTGCTCGAGTTCACGGACCCGGAAGATGAAGTTGCGCGGCGTGATCTCGTTGCGGAACGACTTCCCGATCTGCG
>CAZYBA010000431.1:0-2876 GCA_964646105.1 uncultured Armatimonadia bacterium | reverse complement strand
TTGTCACCATCGCCCGCTACTACCTTTCGAATAGCGCCGCGGTCACCACGCGCCAGGCCGCTGCAGACCTCGGAATCTCGGTGGCCGAGTTCATGCGCCTGATCGGACGCAGCACCGACCTGCAGCAGATGGGACTCACCCGTCTTGAGGATGAGGACGGCGCGATCAAGCGCGACACCTGGGAAGCCGCATTCCCCGCGGTCGTCCGCGAAATCGGGCTGGGCACCCCGCTGATGCGTGAGAGACACGACAACGACAACTCCAATGACGATGTCGTGAGGAAGTTGCCCAAGATTCCCGACCCGGCGAGCGATCGCCTCGGTCTCATGCTCGACCGCGGTGACAATGGCCGGTACCGGGTCGGGGACCGCGTCGGCATCACCGTCGAACCAGGGTTCAACGGCTTCCTTTATGTCTACAGCATCGACTCCAAGGGGGCCGCGGCGCTCTTGTTCCCCAACGGCGGCGCCGCCGCATCCCACCCGCGCGGACGCGTTTCCGGTGGCCTCAATCTCCGCATCGGCAAATCCGGCGACCTCGTCGAAGTGATGGTCGGAGAAGCCACCGGCGATGAAACCGTCGTGGCGTTGCTCTCCGAAGCGGAACGACCCGGGCTTCCGGGAGTCGCCGCGTCGATTGGCGCCAAAGGGCTCGTTGCCGTCGATCCCTCGGTCGGGAACCTGAAACAAATTCTCGGTGACACGATCCAGCAGGTTCGCGGACAGGGGCGACGTGCGGTTCTCACCGAAGCCCGCCTCAAGACCGTCAATTGAACCGCGTCGATCGCCGCACATTGCTGCTGGGCTCGCTCAGCTCCCTCGGATCGCTGGGGGTGGGGCCGGTGTCGTTCGCCGAGGCGGGTTGGCTCGCGAATCGTGAGGCTGGGCAGGACGGCGCCGGCCCGAAGCGCTTCGCGCTGGTCCTCGCCAACCAGGATTACGAGAAGGGGCCGCTCGAGAACATCCTCGCGGACTCCAAGGCGATGGGCTCGCTTCTGGAGCGCCTTGGCTTCACGGTCCTCACCGGCACCAACCAGTCCCGCTCGGGGATGTTGTCGCTGCTGCGGGAGTTTCGCACCCGCATCGAGTCGTCCCCGGGGTGTGTCGCGCTGGTGTACTACTCGGGCCATGGCGCGTCGAACGGTGGCGAGAACTACCTGATCCCGATCCAGAACGCCTCGCTCTCGCGCGCCGAGGATCTTCCGGACGAGTGTGTTCCGCTGGGGCGTGTGCTGGAGGCGATGGGACGCACGGAGAACCAGCTGAATCTGGTGATCCTGGACGCCTGCCGGGACAACCCGTATCCGTCGTCGTCGAAATCGCAGGGCAGCAAGGGGTTGACGGTGGTCGACCGGAACACGGCGGGGACCTTGGTGGCCTTCGCGGCGTCGCCCGGGCAGGTGGCGTCTTCGAATCCGGAAGGAGCGAACTCGCTCTTCACGCAGGAACTGTTGAAGCACCTGGGCAGGCCGGGGCTGCGTCTGGAGGACGTTTTCCTGCGTACGCGTGCGGAGGTACGGCGTCTGAGCGGGGGCGCGCAGATTCCGCAGGAGTACGGTTCGCTGGAGTCGGTGGTGTACCTCGCCGGCGGCGCCGCGGCCGGCAGTGAAGCCGTTGTCGATCCCGCAGTCAGCGTTGCGCCCACCGAGGTGCGGCTCGAGTTGGTGAACGTTCCCAAGGGCGCCAAGGTGACTGTCGACGACAAGCCTCTCGACGGCAACGTGTTCCAAGCCGGGATCTCGGAGGCAACCCAGGAATTCGAGGTGGCGGTCGCGGCCATCGGATTCCGGCCGTATGTCCGGAAAGTGACCCTCACCCGCGGGGCCGCGTCGCGCCTGGCGGTTTCCCTCGAGTCCACCGCGCCGACACGGCTCGGAACCCGGACCGATTTTCCGAACCTGCGGACCTATGCCGAGAATCTGCGACGTATCCCCGGTGGAACATTCACGATGGGGAAATCGGTTCGCGACAATGTCAGCATGGATGCGATTCCAAAGCATGGCGTGACATTGTCGCCGTACCGGATGGGGGCGACGCCGGTGACCGTCGCGATGTGGTCGGAGTACTGCGCCGCCACAGGGAAGACCATGCCGAATGCTCCGAGCTGGGGCTGGCTGGAGGATCACCCGATGGTGAACGTTTCCTGGCTCGATATCATGGGCGGCCAGGGCAAGCCCGGATATTGCGACTGGGCGAGCGAGGTCCTTGGAGTTCGGGTCACGCTGCCGACCGAAGCGCAGTGGGAACGTGCGGCGCGCGGGGGCACCGACAACTTGGAATTTCCTTGGGGAAAGCAGTTCGACCAAGCCAAATTGTGGGTGAGTTACGCGGCCGATCCGACCCGGACCGCCTCGGTCACCCGGACCCGTCGGATTTACCGCAACGCCTACGGCCTGACCGACATGGTGGGTAACGTCTGGCAATGGTGCAGCGATTGGTACGGTCCGTACACGGCGAAGCCTCAGGAAAATCCCGTCGGGCCGAAGACCGGCAAGAAACGGTGCCTGCGGGGCGGAAGCTTTGCCGAAGACTGGTACCACATCGACTTCACGTGTTTTCACCGGCATTCCGAAGACCCGTGCGCGGCCGTCGAGTTCATGGGATTTCGAATCTGCGCCGGCCTGACAGGCTGACACTCCGTTGCCAAGGGTTCGGATTGTTGCCGGATGGGCTGCCAAACCCGTCCTGTTGATATTGTTTTGGACTGATGACCGGGACCGAACCCGGTTGGGAATCAATGCATGAACCGTCGCACGCTTATCTTCGGCTCGCTGAGCTCCCTCGGATCGCTCGGGGTCGGGCCGGTGTCGTTTGCGGAGGCCGGTTGGCTCGCGAATCGTGAGGCTGGGCAGGACGGCGCCGGCCCGAAGCGCTTCG
>CAZYBA010000430.1:1305-2903 GCA_964646105.1 uncultured Armatimonadia bacterium | reverse complement strand
GTCGACGGTGCATGGGGCGCGCCGCTCCGTGCTCCATCGTGCCTTCCCCGCCTTACCCAACGACTCGTTCTCATGCTCGAGATTGCCAACCTGGCCGATTGTAGCCCGGCAGGTCAGCAGGATGCGACGCATCTCACCAGAGGGAAGACGCAACGTCGCATATTTACCTTCCTTGGCCATCAGCTGAGCGCCAGCCCCGGCGGAACGCACCAACTGCCCACCCGCTCCTGGCCGCAACTCCACATTATGAATAGTCGTACCGACCGGAATGTTGGTCATGGGCAGTGCGTTACCGACCTTGATGTCGGCACCGACACCGCTGCTGACCGCATCTCCAGACCGCAGGCCCACGGGAGCCAAGATATAAGACTTGGTGCCATCCTCGTATTGCAAAAGCGCGATTCGACAGGTGCGATTCGGATCGTATTCAATCGCGGCAACCACGGCGGGAACACCATCGTGGCGCCGCTTGAAGTCGATGATCCGGTACATCCGCTTGTGGCCGCCACCGTGGTTACGAACCGTGCAGCGACCCTGATTGTTACGACCGGCATGCTTCTTCAGGGGTTCGAGCAACGACTTCTCGGGCTCCTTCTTGCTGACACCCTCGAACGTGCTGATCGACATGAACCGACGCCCGGCACTGGTTGGCTTGAATTTTCGTACTGGCATCGTCAAACCCCCTCAAAGATCTGAATGCTTTGACCTTCCGCGACAGTGACAATGGCCTTCTTAACCGTCGGCGTCTTGCCAACCGACATGCGACCGAACATACGGTAACGCTTGGTGTGCCCCTTGACGCGGATCGTGTTCACGGACGTGATGTTCAACTTCCCGCCTTCCGGAGTCGTGAACAACCGTTCCACAGCGGATCGAATCTCAACCTTGTTGGCGTCTGGATGAACAATGAACGCATACTTTCGCTCCCCGCTCATCGTCAGCGCCTTCTCGGTGATCACTGGGCGCTGGATAACATCATACAAGTCAGGCATTGACAGCCTCCTCGCCACCCCAAGTGGCATCCATCTTGAGAACCGCGGCCTTGGTCGCCACGACGATCCCACCATCAATAATGTCACGCGTCGAAACCCCAGGAGCAATCCGAATAACGACCCCCGGGAGATTCCGCATAGACTTGACAACCGTCGGATCCGCTTCCTCAAGGATGACCAAAGACTTTTTTGCGCCACCGGTTACGGAGTGAAGCACCTTGACCGCTTCCTTCGTCGAGATTTCGGATAATCCGAATCCGTCCAGCACAACAAATTCACCGTCGGCCAATTTCGCCGAGAGAGCCGCGCAGATAGCCGCACGTCGCATCTTTCGGGGAAGCGCATGGCCCAACACGCGGGGATGGGGACCGTGAGCCGCACCACCCTTGCGCCAGTGGGGAGCCACCGCCGAACCCTGACGGGCACGCCCGGTGCCCTTCTGCCGCCAAGGCTTCTTTCCGCCACCAAGCATGTCGCCACGCCCCGGCGCATTGCGCGTGTCCTGGCGTCGATTCTCCATCTCCGCCTTTACCGCCTGGTGCATCAGCGCGAGATTTCGCGGAGGGGCAAACACCTTTTCCGAAACCGCAACGCCGGCGCCGGAGG
>CAZYBA010000430.1:888-1295 GCA_964646105.1 uncultured Armatimonadia bacterium | reverse complement strand
GACCTCGGAAGCGGCCGCACCTGTATTCGTTTTTGTCGCCAACGTAGGCATAATATTCGACTCCAAACAGATACCGATATCGCCGGTCTGTTACTTCTTCTTGCTCGAGCGCTGCGTCTCTTGACGAATCTTGACCTTTTCGGCGCGACGCGCCTTGGTGATCTCAACCAACGAGCCATTCGCCCCGGGAACCGCTCCCTTCAGCAGGACGAGACCACGGTCGGCTTCGATCCGAACCACCCGCAACCCGAACTGGGACACGCGCTCGCCCCCCATTCGCCCGGGCTTCTTGGTCCCTTTGAACGTACGCGCCGCATCCGTGGCGCCAGAGGACTGGGGCTTGCGGTGAATCATCGAACCGTGGGTCATATCGGCGCCATGGAAGTGGTGACGCTTGACAACGCCAG
>CAZYBA010000430.1:0-843 GCA_964646105.1 uncultured Armatimonadia bacterium | reverse complement strand
CCTTACCCTTGCTCGTCCCCGAAACCACAACCCGTTCGCCAATTTCGAAAATATCGGCCTTCACGACATCTCCGACCACGACGCTCGTGCCCTCGGAAATCTCGAACTCGCGCAGATACCGGCGAGGCTGCACCCCCGCAGCCGCCAGATGCCCCTGCTCCGGGCGATTCAAGCGATTCACATTGCACTCTTCAAATGCGAGCTGTGCAGCGCTGTAGCCGTCCTTGTCAACAGTACGAACCTGGGCGACGACATTGGGCTCCACGGAGAGAACCGTAACCGGAACAACCCGACCCTCTTCGTCAAAAATCTGTGTCATCCCGACCTTTCGGCCGAGAATTCCCTTAACGGACATGTTTCCTCCACGGCGCACATGGGGCCGAAGTAACGACCTTGCGTGACGCGGTCAATTTTATCTAGAGCTTGATCTCGATGTCGACACCCGACGGAAGGTCAAGACGCATCAAAGCGTCAATGGTCTTCGGACCCGGATTCAAAATGTCGATCAGGCGCTTATGGGTGCGCATTTCAAAATGCTCCATCGATTCCTTGTCGATGGTCGCGTTGCGCTGTACCGCGAATATTCGCTTCTCGGTCGGCAACAACACGGGCCCGGAAATTCGGGCGCCGGTACGGCGAGCCGTATCAACGATCTTCTCGGCGGATTGATCGAGAACGCGGTGATCAAACGCGCGCAGTCGAATTCGAACTTTGTCTTTTCGCATTGGATTCCCTAATCAAACAGGGCAACATACCGCCGGCCGACATGTGCGCGCACATGTCGGCCGTGGTGTTTCGGATTAGTCGATGACGCGCGCCACAACGCCGGCGCCGACCGTGTGG
>CAZYBA010000429.1:0-2903 GCA_964646105.1 uncultured Armatimonadia bacterium | reverse complement strand
TTCCAGAACGCGTGCTGCGTCGGATCGTCCCGCCAGACATAAAGGGCGCTGTTCATGGGGTTGGCTCCGTTTTCATTCGGAATCGGATTACTTTGCCTTCGATTTGACCAGCGGGGCCATGCCGCCGATCTTGCCTTCGGCGATCCAGTCGAGACGTTTGCGCAGGCGGGGCAGGACCTTGGCGGGCGGCTCCGGCAGGACGATGTCGGTTTTGGCGCGGGGACGGACTGTTTCCAACAGCTGGATCGCGCTGGCGGCGGTTCGGACATTTCCGGTGTCGAAGCGGGGCAGGCGGTGCTTGGCGGGTAGGCTGTTTTCCCAGTTGGAGTGGTTTTCCACAAACCGGAGCACTGTGGAGAGCGCCTGCCGCGACCCGGGTTCGGCGATCAGGGCCGCCCATTGGTCGAGCGCCGTTTCCGGGGAGAGGCGGGGGTTTTTGCACATTTGCGCGAACGCCCAGACATTGAGCGCCTCCGCGGCAACGTAGGTGGCGTTCCCGACCAGGCCGTCGAGTCCGAGCCGGTGTCCGTGGTTGGCGATGGCGCGGATGTAGCGGGTTTCGGCTTGGGTCTGTCCCCCGGTGGCGACATTATTGGGGGTGATGAACCCGTCGTCGATTTCGTCGATCAGGAAGTACGGCCAGCCGAGGACCGGCGCAACCTTGCGCTGCTGGAGGGCGCGGATCGTGGCGGGCGTGGGCCAGTTTTCGGGAGTGACACGGGCTTCGGCATGGGACGCCAACGTTAGGGATCGGTAGAGGTTGTCGAGGGAGAGGGCGATTCCGCAGTCGGGGCCGAGGAGTCCGGGCCGGTCGCAGATCGCCTTGGAGAGCTCCACCTGACGTTGCCAGAAGTCGATCGAAAACGGCGATGGGAAGCCTTTCCATTCGGCGATCGCCCAGACATTGAGTTGGAATCGGGCGTTCGGGGCGTGGGTGCGGACTATTTTGTGGACTTGGTTGGCGAAGTCGATGCAATCGTCGACCGTGCTGCGTCCCTCGGGATCCCCGCCAGGGTCGCCGGCGAAGAACGCGTAGCCGTCGGTGTCGGTGGTGCCCCGGACCGCGGTTTGGATGAAATCGAGGCGTTGCCTGAGGAGGGTTTTGTCGAGCGCGGAGAACGTGCCGGGGTTGCCGGAATCGCCAGGTCCGCGCCACTGCTTCATGCCGGCGAGCAGCAGGATCCAGGTCTGGAGACCCTTCGCCTTAGCGTCCCGGACCGACTTGCCGAGTTGCGCGTAGTATTCAGGCAGTTTGTCGGCGTTCCAATGGAACCCGATGTCGCAGAACTCGACATAGTTGTAGCCGCAGTCCTTGTAGAAGTCGAGGAGGTGGGTTTGGTCCGGTGCGGGCGGCTGGACATAGATTCCGATGGTTTTCATGGCGGGTTCCGTTTCTGCGTCGAAATCGGTCGGTACTGCGGTGTGGTCGTCGGGGGCGTCTTGCATGGCGGTGCTTCGCTCCGTGGTCGTTAACTGTTTGGATTTTCCCGCGGGTCGTCGGGCTCGGTCTGGCAAGTCCTCCGCGTCGTCGCGGGTATGGTTCTCGGCTATCGGCGTCATTGCCCGGAGGTCCGTTTGTCTGACCGGCCAGGTGCGGAGTGTTGTCGGGCAGCCCGGTTCAATGCTTTGTTGACGTCGCCCGCGCCTGCGCTGCCCTCGGTTGCCGAGTCGTTGCCGTCGGCGCCGAGGGCGGTTGAGAACCGGTCGACACTCAGGGGCGGTGGTGCCAGTATTCCTCCACGAACGCGGCGAGTTGGCGGACACAGGCCTCGATCAGCACCTTGCCTTTTTCCGCGGTGGAGCCGTTCGGATCGCCGAGCAGGCCGGTCTTGCTCGGGTGGACGTTCCAGGTCGACCAGAACACCTTGGTGGACCCGATGAAGTTGTCGCCGGCGATGAAGTCGGAGTGGTAGGTGACATGGTCGATGTCGGTGTAGCGTTCGGTGTCGACCGGGTAGCCGTAGTGGAGCATCACGGATGTTTCGTCCTCGCCGCCGTGGATGCTGCTGCCGGCCTCGCCGGTGCGTACGGCGTTGTATTCCTTGGCCCCGAGGTAAAGGAAGTTTGAGACCGCCGGGAAGACCTTGTGGTCGTCGGCGATTTCGCGGGCGACCACGCGCAGCAGTTCGGTGTGGTGTCCGTGGCCGTTGAGCACGAGGATTTTGTCGAAGCCCATTTCGCAGAGCGAGCCGATGATCTCGCGCATCATGTCCATGACCGTGCGGGTGCGCATGCGGATGGTGCCGGGCCACTCCTGCATCAGGGTGGCGGAGTAGCCGGTCCAGATGGCGGGCAGGGTCAGGAACGGAATGTCCGAGTGGGCGTCCAGGTGCGCTGCGAAGTCGTCCATGAATCGCTGCGTGATGAAGAGGTCGGTGCCGGTGGGCAGGTGGTCGCCGTGTTCCTCGATGGTTCCGATGCCGAGGATGAGCAGCGATTTCTTCTCGATGTGTTCGCGAAGTTCGGGGGAGGTCAGGTATTCGAAGCGGTGTTCCACGGGAGAGTTCCTTGTTCAGGCGGGGAGTTGGGGTCAGTGGGCGCAAAGGCGGCCGGGCCGTCGGCGGGTGTTTTCGAAGTCGATGGAGACGCGGTTTCGGATCGCTCCGCGAGCGTTTCAGTCGACAGCGGTTGTTGCTCGGTGGGGAGGTGGACTCCGTTGGTGGCGGAGTTTGCAGCAACAATCCGGGCGATTCCGACCAGTCCGGGGTGTTCTCCGGCGGTGGGAAGCAGGCGGATTCCGGTGCGGGCTTCGACCAGTTGGCACCAGGCGGGGCTGCGGGATAGTCCGCCGCCGGCGCGGCAGGTGGTCGGCAGCGGGTTGTTCCCGGCGAGGCTGCGCACCAGATCGAGAAAACGATCGGCGAAGAAGTCGACTGCGGCGCGCGCGAATTGGTCGCGGGAGC
>CAZYBA010000428.1:1979-2905 GCA_964646105.1 uncultured Armatimonadia bacterium | reverse complement strand
CGGTACCAGGATAAAGTCCGCACCAAACCCGAAGTAAATCGAAGCCAAGTCTCCGGTTCCGTACGATGTACCATTCGCGCCAAACGCATTAGCGAACAAGGCAAACTGGTCCACACCGGTCGACAACCCGCTGTTGAACGTGAAGGGTTGATAATAATAATCTGTAGAGGCCGAGGACGAAGTGTTTCCCGTCGTAAACTCCCAAAAGGGCCCAGTAGGGGACGTGTCCCAAGCAACACTGCCAATGCCATCGTAACCATTTCCATTGGTACTCAAAGTCAAACCCGTCAAGTCGAACGAGCCCGACCAAGTCCCGACCACATCAAGACCGGATTGCGTGAGCGTGAATTTCGCATTTTGCCCGGGGATCGCCAACACCGGAACGGCGGACACACCCACCACGAGAAGGGCCGCGGTCGCGGACCCGAGAATCTTTGTCGCTTGCATGTTGTTCTCCCAGATACACGCGGGATCGGAATGTCCTGCGATCCTTCAATACCAGGCCGCAATATTCCCGCCTGATATGTAATCCTGCAATTTGGATGCCGAGTTGCACGAGAGCCTTGATTTCTCGTAGCAATACGGGGAACCAGATACGCTTTTCCGAGGAGAGCGTCGCACCGGCCTACCCGAACGCACTGCCACAACCTATCCACCCTCCAATCTACGAAACGGATTACGCGAACACCAGCCTCGCCTTGGCGGATCGCGCTGGGCGCAGGGGCCGTTCACCGCGCCATCGCCCCGTCGACACACCCCAAAACCAAACCAGCCACCCCGTCTCCGGGATGGCTGGTTGTCGTTTCGGTTTCTTTAGGAAAGCCTCCCACCCGCGGCACCGTCGCGCACCGGTGGGAAACCAGAGAACCAGACCGGTTGGACGGCCTCTCGGCCTCAGGCCTTCTTGCGCTTGCGGATCACCAGAC
>CAZYBA010000428.1:0-1969 GCA_964646105.1 uncultured Armatimonadia bacterium | reverse complement strand
CAAACCAGCCACCCCGACTCCGGGATGGCTGGTGTTGTCAATCATGTCCTCTCGGAATGTCCCCCGCCGGCCCGCGCCTATGCATGCCGGTGGGAAACATCGGGGAAGTGCAGACTACAGGGCAAGTTCCACGAATACCGCGGAGCTATGCCAACTCGGGCCGATGTCCCTGCCAGCCCGCCCTTGCTCAGGCCTTCTTGCGCTTGCGGATCACCAGACCCGTCAGGCCCGCGCCGAGGATGCCCATCGCCGCCCACTCGCCCGGCTCCGGAACCGCGCCACCTGGCGTAACAACCTGAACAGTTACCTTTGCACCGTTCGAACCGTAGTTCCAGACACTGGTGCCCCCGACCAGACCCATGCCCGCCAGAGTTGCACCGGACCAGGTCGCAGACGAATTGAGGGTCTGCCCGCTGGTGTAACCCGCAGGCACAATGAACATATCCGCACCGTACCCGAAGTAAACGGAGGCCATGTCTCCAGTTCCGACACCGGTGCCATCCGCGCCCGCCGCAGTAGAGAACAAGAAAAACTGGTTCGCACCGGTCGACAACCCTGCGTTGAACGTAAAGGGCTGGACATAGACGTCCGTGTTGGCCAATGACGAGGTATTGCCGGTTGTAAACTCCCAGAACTCGGAGCCCGAGTTCGAGTCCCAGGCGATATTGCCAATGGAGTCATAACCATTTCCATTGGTACTCAAAGTCAAACCCGTCAAGTCGAACGAGCCCGACCAAGTCCCGACCACATTGCCGCCCGTTTCCTTGAGCGTGAACTTTGCATTTTGCGCAGTAGCCTGCGTCGAGGCGATTCCAATCGTCAAAAGGGCTGCGGTCACAGACCACGACAACTTGATAGACATTGTTTACAATCTCCAGTACAGATTAATTTTTGGGAAGATCGAATTCACCGGTCCGACCGGCTGTATCCCTGTCAGTGGTGGAAAGATCGCAATCAACGTGCCAAATGTCCCCGCGGATCGCGTTTTCCTGCAACAATACCGGGTTCCCAATCCGTCCTGTGGGGGAGTGACCAGCCACGCGCCGCCCCTTGTGACCTGCCCTGGGAACGACACACTCGCTGTCGCTGATCCGATCGTTTCCACGGTCGTCATCATCGACGGCGAATAAAACACAGCCGTTGTCCCCAAACCGGACGGGGCCACTCGGCGGGACAACAGGGTATCCCGGAGCATGGCAGGCACACCGCACCGCGGACCATCCGTCGGCAGTACCACAACGCCTGTGCACAAATCACTCGCCGCGGGCAGGTGCCGTCAACACCCGCACCGAAACCTCTCACCCGCCCCAAAACCAAACCAGCCACCCCGTCTCCGGGATGGCTGGTTGTCGTTTCGGTCTCTTTGGGAAAGCCTCCCGCCGGCGGCACCGTCGCGCACCAGTGGGAAACCAGAGAACCAGTCCGGTTGGACGGCCTGTCGGCCTCAGGCCTTCTTGCGCTTGCGCAGCACCAGACCCGTCAGGCCCGCGCCGAGGACTCCCATCGCAGCCCACTCGCCCGGCTCCGGAACCCCGCCGCCGCCACCGGTGGTGCCACCGCCGGAACCGACCTTAAGCGTGAACGTGCTGTTGTTGGCGCCGTAGTTCCAGACATAGGTGCCCGGGTTGAAATTGAGTCCGGCAAACGTGGTGCCGTTCCAGGTGGACGAACTCGTCAGAGGAATGCCTGATGTGTACGTCGACTCCAAAAAGATCAGGTTTGGTGAGGTCCCAATGACTGCTCCAATAAGTCCACCCGAATGTGAGTTTGCGTAAATCTGGCTAAGTGGTGCCGAAAAAATCCCGGTATCCGGACCCGTCGATGCCCCAAGGTTGTAGGTAGGAGCCCACGTGTAGGTGATCCCGGATAATCCCGTGGTCGATCCCGCTGAGAAAAGGTAGGAGGGGGAAGATGCAATGAACCTGCCGGATTCATTGATTTGACCATATTGGGTGATCTGAGTGAAGTC
>CAZYBA010000427.1:0-2911 GCA_964646105.1 uncultured Armatimonadia bacterium | reverse complement strand
GAGGCGCCGCGACCTCCTATGCCGATGCATTGCGTCTCGCCGAGGAGGGTGGTCTGTTTTCCGCCCGACCAAGTCTGCTGCGCTCGTTGGTGGAGGCACAGATCGCGGCCGGCGAACTCGAAATCGCGTTGGACCTGCTCGAAAGTGCACGTCAGAATCAATCGGTGCAAAGCGCGTTGTGGTGGCGATTGGAAGCGACGATCTGGAGTAGGAAATCCGACTTCGCCAATCGGGATCGGGCGTTGCGTGAGGCCCTCGAGTCGGAAACCGGCATGGTCCCGGCCGAAACGTTGCGGTTGATCGATCGGGAAGGACTCAGCGAAAAGATGGTGGCGACAATCCGCACGGAACTGGACCGCCGTGCACGTCCTGTCGGACCCGGGGCGCGAATGGTCATTGCGCCTTCGATGGATGTGGCACCCGTTGCTGCCCCGGTGGCACCGGGGAGCGTGTCGGCTGGCCGTGCCGAAGGGGGCGCATCCGCCTCGCAACGCAACGAGACGCCGTTGGCAGGTGCGGCGGCGGCACCGGGTGGGCTAGTGGCAAAGCGCGCCGCAGTACCTGCCTCCGCTGCGGATCGCCCTGCGCCAAAATCGGTTTCGACCCCGGTTCCGCTCTCGCAACCCAAGGGCACTCTGGCAGCGGGGAACGATGCGGACAGCCTCCGGAGTCGCCGTGCCCAGGCACTGGCTGCGCTCGGGCACCTTTACCAATTTCGGGGAGATTATACGTCCGCGTTGTCGGTGCGCCGTGAACTGACGGTATTGCGCGGGAACGGAATCGACTGGTTTCATTTCGCCGAAGATCTGGAGAGGGCCAATCGACGGGTGGAGGCACGGGACGCGTGGCGCCAGGCTGTCCGCAAAGGTGGTCTGCCTGAGTCTGCGTTCCGTTATGCCAGAGAGAAACTGACCGCCCTCGGGGGATGATGGGGTGGCTCGCAACCGGGAATGTCGTTCGATGTGATTCAGGTTGTGACGTGGTCGAGTTCGTGGGCGCAGAATTCGACAATGACACCGTCCGGGTCCAGCGTATAGGCAAGACGTTTGCGGATGCCGTCCACCAGGCGGAACGGGACCGCGACCGGTTCGCTGAAGACGGGAACCCCGGCGTCGTTCAGGCGCGAGAACACAGTTTCCAAATTATCCACTTCGATAGCGAGATGACGGATTCCCGGAGTGTTGGCGACGGAATTTTTCGGAACCGACTTCCCGATGGGGGCGCGATACTGGAGCAATTCGATCCGACCGCCACCGCCATCGGGCTGGACAAAGACACACCGCGCGGTCGCACCGGGCAATCCGACCACGGTTTCGATCCATTTGCCTTCCAATTCGATGTCGAATGTCGCCCGCATTCCGAGGAGATCGCGATAAAAACGGAGTGATCGCTCCATGTCAGCCACAACGATATTTACATGGTGCAGGCGTGTCATGCGTCCGGAACCTCACTTCGTGCCGATGATTCTCGTCGGCGCAATTCCCTCAGGTGCGCCAAAACCCGCCTCGCATGGGCCGCGGGGGACACGGGATTGACACCGGGCTTGCCCAGCGGCTGGACGGTGTCCGGAATTCGGCCGTAGAGTCCGATCCGCGCGGTGCATTCGGGGTGCTCCCGCAGCCAACGCCCGAAGTGAATCAACGCGTCGTTTTCAAACTCAACCAAAAGCCACTCGGTGTCGATTGCTCCGGTTTCTGCCACGACAGGGAGAGTTTCCTCAACCAACCACCGGGTTGCGGCAGGACCGAAGCATTCGGCAGCGACCTCAGTACTTCCGAACAGCAGGACCCGCCCCGCATCGTTTTCGATCGCACTGCGAACCGGCTCGGGAATCCGGGACGATGTGTCGATGACCAACGCCCGATCGAGGACACCGGTCAGGCGGATTGGGATGTGCGATGTGGCCGGGTCGCCGTTCATGCGCGCGGCCAAGCCGGGAGCGTCAATGTCCTCTTGGCAGGCCTCGAGCAGGACAATGTCGGGGCGGAGTCCTCGGGCACGGCGCCATGCCTCCGCGTTGGTTCCCGCGGGGCTGAGCGCAAAACCACTGCGGCGGAGGTGGTTTGCCAACTGGGATCGGGCTTCCGGGCGCGGGTCTACGAGAAGAACGAGGCGCGCCGGAGCGTCGTCGTCATCGGCTTCCTCCGGTCCGGTCTCCGAGAGCGGGAGGGTGAAAGTGAACGTGCTTCCGGCTCCGGGCTTGCTGACACAGGCGATGGAGCCTCCCATGCGCTCCGCCAGCGATTTGGAGATTGGCAAACCAAGACCGGTGCCCCCCGAAGACCGGGTCGTTGAATTGTCCGCTCGATAAAAACGTTCGAAGATGTGCTGAAGGTCCTCACCGGCGATTCCGATTCCTGTGTCCACGACATCAATGGCCGCCAGCAACGACTCGCGGCGTACCGCGACCGTGACGGTTCCCCCGGCCGGTGTGTATTTGAGAGCATTGGAAACCAGATTATTGACCACCTGGACAATGCGGTCGCGATCTCCTTCCACGACGATCTCGGGGTTGGGAAGCTGTGCCTTGAGTTCGATACGCCGCTCGGCAGCCTGCCCTTCCAACAACTGGACAACCCGGCGGACAACCGGTGTGAGGGGTACGGGAACGCGGCGCAGTTCGGTTCCTCCCTGTTCGATTCTACTGATATCCAAAATGTCGTTGATGAGCGCTGTCAATCGTTCCGAGTTTTCGCTGGTGAGACGTAGGAACTCTTCCTGGGTGCTGGTCAACGGACCGGTTTGACCGCGCAGGATCAGGTCGACATAGCCTTGGATCGCGGTGAGAGGGGTGCGTAGTTCGTGCGAGACGGTCGACACGAACTCGGTTTTCATGCGGTCGACCTCCGACTCGCGAGTGATATCCCGCAGCACCACAATGCGTCCCAGAAGTGAATCAATCTCGTTGGAT
>CAZYBA010000426.1:0-2919 GCA_964646105.1 uncultured Armatimonadia bacterium | reverse complement strand
CGATCGGATTTCGGACCAAGGGGGGAATTGAGCGATGCCGGTCGTGTCGCCGGAGCGTTTGGAATTGCCGGCGCGGTACGCCCGGATGGTTCGGGACGTTCTGGAGCGTTGTGTCCCTGACTCGCAGGTAGGGGCGTACGGCAGCCGGGTGACCGGGGGGTGCCACGACGCCAGCGATTTGGATCTGGTGTTGCGCAACCCGTCGGATCCGGCGCGTACGGAGCCGGCGCTGGGACGCTTGCGGGAGTCGTTTTCCGAGAGCAACATCCCGATCCGGGTGGATGTCCACGACTGGGCCAGGCTGCCCGCGGAATTCCGTGCGGAAATCGAGCGCGCCTATGTGGTGCTGGTCCTGTGTGACGGGGAATGAAGCCACGAGTCGTGTTGCGGAGTGCGGCCCGGTTCGGCAATTTACTCAGTGTGTTGAGTAAATTTACTCAGGGTACTGAGTAATTGGATGGTAAAATGCGGTGATCCATTTCGGTCGGAACTGCGTCGATCGTAGTCCACGACCGCGCATGGCGTGCCGGTTTTTCCAGGTTGCCTGAAGATGGGGCAACGTATCAGACGGCATGCTCTTCGATTGCGGGAGCACGCGGATTGGAACGAATGTTCCCTCCGTCCCAACCCGTTCGGCACCCCGTTGCCGGTTTTATTGCCGGGTTCGACGCCGACGTTCCATCCTCGGCACGCTCGGTGCTATGATGGAATTCAGCGATGAATTCAATGCGGATTTCTGAATCGGCCCGAGGATGGGCTGTCGGCTTGACTGTTCTGGCGACCGCCTGGACGGCCATCGGGGCCCCCGGTGTACGTCAGGTTAAGAACGCCCCGGCGGGTGTCAAACCCGAGACCAAGATAAAGGGACAGCAGCCTTCGGTGCCGTCGGCCGGCAAACGCGCTGCCAAACCCAAGACCCAAGTCGCCACGGGCGCGGTCGCCGAGGCGTTCGAACGCAAGGTTCGCCCGCTGCTGCTCGCCAAGTGTGTCCCCTGCCACAACAACGACACCCAACTCGGGGGCGTCCGCCTCGATCAATCGTTCGATGCCAAGGTCGCCAAGCAGGTGCAGGAAGCAATCAACTACGACGGTCATGTCAAAATGCCGCCGTCGGGCAAACTCCCCGAACCCGAACGTCGGGTCCTCTCCGAATGGCTCGCCGGCGGTGCCCCTTGGCCTGTCGCCGCTGCCAAGTCCGGCACCGCGTCCGACGACCTGAACGCCCGCATCAAGCGCCATTGGGCGTTCCAACCCCTGCGACGTCCGGCCGTGCCCAAGGTCAAGGCCCCCGCGTGGAACCGCAACCCCATCGACGCGTTTGTCCGCGCCAAACTGGATTCCGCCGGACTCAAGCCTGCCAAGCCTGCCGATCGCCGCGTCCTGCTGCGACGTCTCACCTACGATCTCACCGGCCTGGCCCCGTCTCCGGACGATGTCGAAGCGTTTGTGGCCGACAAATCCCCCGACGCGTGGGAAAAAGTGGTCGACCGGCTGCTGGCGTCCCCGCAATACGGTGAAAAATGGGGCCGGCACTGGCTGGATCTGGTCCGCTTTGCCGAAACCAACTCCTACGAACGCGACAACCCCAAGCCGCACCCGTGGCGCTTCCGCGACTATGTCATCCGCAGCTTCAACGCCGACAAGCCGTACGACCGGTTTGTCAAGGAGCAACTCGCCGGCGACGAGCTCCCGGACGGCGGGGCGGACGGCTTGATCGCAACCGGGTTCTATCGGCTCGGGATTTGGGACGACGAACCGTCCGATGCCGAGCTGGCGCGTTACGATGGCCTCGACGACATTGTCGCCACCGTCGGCCAGACCATGCTCGGGCTGACGCTGGATTGCGCCCGTTGCCACAACCACAAGATCGACCCGATTCCCCAGGCCGACTACTACAAGTTTCTGGCGTTTTTCCAAGGGATCAACCACTTCCGCAACGGCGGACCCACCGACGAAAAGGCGATTTTCCCGACCCGGGAAGACCGTCTCAAGTACGAGGCCGAGGTTGCGCGGATCGAGAAGGAGCGCAACGAAGGCAAGGGGCGCTTCGAGTCCCTGCAGGCGACATACCGGCAGCGACGGGATGACTACGCCCTCGCCGCCAAGGATACGTCCAACGCCCGATGGCGACGTTACGCGGGCAACTTCGACAAGCTTCCGGATTTCTCGAAGCTGACCGCCGCCGAGACCGGGGTGTTCTCCCTCCCGCTGATCGATATCTCCCCGCTCCGCGGCAAGGGTTCGGTCGCCGCCGTCTTCACGATCGATGTCCAGGTGGCCGCCGAGGGCAAGGCGGTGTTCTTCCTCGACTCCGACGACGGCTCGCGACTCCTTGTGGACGGCAAGGAGTTGATCGCCTACGACGGCAGCCACGGGGAAGGTGCGGAAAAGCGTGCCGAGGCCGTGCTGACTGCCGGGACCCACACGGTCGACGTCGAGTACTATCAAGGCGACCCGGCCAGTCCGATGGGGCTGAGTGTGGCGTGGCAGCCCGCCGGAGCGCCCCGTCGTCCGCTCACCTTCGCCACCAGCACGTCACCCTTGGGAACCGCGGTCCAGATGGCGCACGACAAGGCCGCGGTGCTTGGCACGGGCGACGCCGCCGAGTTCGACCGTCTCGCCAAACTGCTCGATCCCGCCACCACGCCTCAGGCTCCGGTCGACAAGGCGTTGGTGGTGACCGAGAACGGCCGGACTCCGCAGGACACATTCATCCTGCAGCGCGGGGTGCCGGCCAACAAGGGAGAAAAGGTCGAGCCGGGCTACCCGGTTTGTGTCGGCGGCGGAACCGCGGTCTTCTCCGGACCGACTCCCGACCCGAGCACCAGTGGACGACGCACGGTTTTGGCGAACTGGCTTTTCTCGCCCGACAACTCCCTGACACCGCGGGTGATCGCAAACCGGGTTTGGCAATACCAT
>CAZYBA010000425.1:0-2923 GCA_964646105.1 uncultured Armatimonadia bacterium | reverse complement strand
GGTTTGGGAGACAGGTCGCTTGCGGCAGGCAATCTGAACGGCGCGCAACAGTTTCTCGCGGTCGAAACCCTCCACGGCACCGTTGCGCTTTACCACCATCGGGCGCAGTTCCTCGATTTCCTCGAAGGTTGTGAAGCGCCCGAGGCACGCGTCGCAGACCCGGCGACGCCGAATTGCGGCTCCTTCACGGATCGGTCGGGAATCGAGAACATGGTCGCGGTCGACGACACCGCAAAACGGACAGCGCATCTTCTTGGAAAACGAAACTACTAGATATTGAGTCTCGATTAATTGTATACTCTACCGGTGGTCCGTGCCATTGTGCACGACCCTGGCCCGGTGTGTGGAACTCTTTCGCCACTTGCACCGTCCTTAAAGATGTCACACGAACCGACCGATAATCGTTGAATCGGTTGGGATCACCTGCGCCCGACACACGGTCGGAAACCGGTCCCGGGCGCTCCAAGAAAAGTCAGTCGAGTAAACAAGTCGCATGGATACGGACGTCTCACCCTACAAAGCCCCTCTCACGGACGTGGTTGAAAGAACCCCCTCCCTGCGCCGGGCCTACGTCCTGTTCATGGACATCGTCGGTTTCACGCGGCTACCAACGGACCATCAGGTCGCCGCGCAGCGCGAGCTGGGCCAGTTGGTCCAGAACACCGCCGAGGTGGTCAACTACCGGAACGATGCCGACAGCTTGATCCTCCGGCCCACCGGCGACGGCATGGCATTGCTGTTCTTCAAGGACATGCTCTCGCCGCTGCGGGCCGCCCTGCAGATCCACGCGTTGCTGCAGTCCGACGCCGTCCGCATCAAATCGCTGGTCGGCGCGCCGTTCAAGTTGCGCATGGGCATCCACGCTGGAGAAGTCACGATCGTCCCGGATGTCAACGGGCTCACCGATGCGGCGGGCGACGGCATCATCACGGCGCAAAGGGTCATGGATCTGGGCGATTCCGACCACATCCTGCTGTCGCATGAAATCGCCAAGGTCCTCCTGAACATGGACCCCTGGGCGCGTTACATCACCGACCTCGGCGAAGTACGCGTCAAGCATGGGGTATTGATCAACGTATACAACCTTTACGGGCGTCTGGACGGTCCGTTCTGCGGAAACCCCGGAATACCCAAGAAGATTGCCGAGGACGGACGCGCCCGCAACCGCGAGGCCCGTGCCGCCCGTCCCAAATTGCGCGACATCCTGCTTCCGTACCGCAAGCTGATCGTGACCCTGATGATGCTCGGCTTGATCGGCTACGGTGGCAACGAACACTACAAAAGCAATCCGGCCCCCTACCTGAAAGCACGCGATACGGTGCGGGATCGGTTGATTGTCAAACTCCCCACCAATGTGCGCAAAGGCATTCCCAAGAAGTGGAACATCGGTGGCTTGGGTGAGGAAGTCCGGAAGCCGCAGCCGCCGCCTCCGCCGGTCAAGAAGGCCATGGTTCCCAACCTGATCGGGATGGATACCAACCAAGCGGACGCCAAGGCGCAAGCGGCTCGTCTCCAGCTCGACATCCGGGTCGGCGAATACACGCGCTACGACGAGAACGTCATCTACCGACAGCAACCAGCGCCCGGTAAGAAACTTGCTCCGAATAGCCGCATCATCGTCACTGTCTCGCGCGGTCTCAAGACCGGGGCCGCGAAAGCATGGGATCCGGATGCCGGCAAATCCCAGTCAGACGCGGGCAACGACGATGCGGGCGGCAGCCTGGACCCCGGCGACAACAAGACCACCAACCTCGATCCCGGCGACAACTAGACCGACCGAGCATGCAGCCCGAACACCCCACCCGACGAGCTGTCCCCGACCTTTTGGCGACGGTTCCTCTCTTTCGTGGACTCTCTGCATCCGAACGTGAAGCCCTCGCGCACCAATGCCGGAGGCGGCACTGCGATGCCGGGGAAGTGGTTTTCCATGAAGGAGACCCCGGGAACGCTCTGTTTGTGGTAGTCAGCGGCCATGTGCACATCGAACGCGCGGCGGACGACGGTTCGCTGGTGCATATCGCGCGACGCGGCCCTGGTGATCATTTCGGCGAACTCGCCCTGCTCGATGCATTGCCACGCTCCGCCGATGCGGTCGCCGACGACACCTGCGAACTCCTGGTGCTCGCCCGTCCCGATCTCAAGCGGTTCTGTGAAACCCATCCCGCCACCGCTTGGGTGATGCTGCAAGGACTCGCCATGCGACTGCGCGAGGCCACCGACCGGATTCACGGCGACGGAACCCGCGATGTACTCGGCAGGCTCGCCGCCGTGTTGCTCGACACCGCGAAGGAAACGAATCGCAAGACCGACGATGGGAACGCGATTGTCGAGGGCATCAACGATACCCGCCTGGCACAACGTATCGGATCCACGCGGGAAACCGTCAACCGTCGCCTGACTTCCCTGCGCAGACTCGGAATCCTGCGCCGCGACGGTCGTCAGTTGGTTTTGCTTGACGCGGAACGCCTGGCCCGCATGCGCGACCGACGCTGAAACGGGCGACCCCGCCCGACGGCACATTCCGCAGCCACGCACCGCGATGCCCGCGCGACCTTCGGCCCCGTCCAACCCGGTTCGGTGACGTTCGCTCTCGAACGGCAGCCCACATCGACCCGTTGCGCCCGGCAGGTACAATGGCCCGTCATGCCCCTCGTCGAACCCCTGCCCGACTCCTTCGCACAAGCCGGAATCATTCCTTCCGGGGACGAAGGATGGGTGGTGGGAGTCCGAGCCGACCTTGATCGGCTCGGTCAAGCCGCCGAGACCTGGATCCTGGCCGACCGCCAATCCATCCGCGTTGTCGCCAACGTCGACTCGAAACCGGCGGTGGAGAAAGAAATCCTCGTCGCGCAGGTGCGCGCCGCCCGGTCGGAAAACCTGGTCGGCGGCGGGGCCCTCGTGGTCCAATCCGGTTCCGACACCG
>CAZYBA010000424.1:1407-2924 GCA_964646105.1 uncultured Armatimonadia bacterium | reverse complement strand
CGCTTCAAGGACGAGACCGTTTCCCGGAAGTATCTACGCGGGACGTTGGCCATGGCGAATGCGGGCCCGAACACCAACGGTTCGCAGTTCTTTGTCATGCACGCCGATTACCCGTTGCCCCCCAACTACACGATCTTCGGGAAGTTGACCACGGGAGAGGAAACCGTCGACGCGATCGCAAACGCACCGCGCGGCGCCATGGATAGGCCCAACCAGCCGGTGCGCATCCTCTCCATCCAGATCACGGAATCCTAAGAGCACGTCCATGCCCCTCCCCGCATCCGACCGGACCGTCGAATGGCTGTCCAGCGAGTTGCGTGACCGACTGGTTCGCAAACTCTCGCGTCGCGGGGCGGGGCATGCCGATGCCGAGGATGCCTACCAGCGGGCATTGGTCGCCCTGTTGACGCACCGCGATGAATTCCCTCCGGATCGGGAAGGTGACCAGACCCGCCGAATGCGCCGCCTGCGCCTCGGAAAATGGCTTGAAGTCGTGGCGGGACGTTTCCTGGCCCGGTCGTACCGGTTGAAAAACCGTGAAACAATCCTGCCCGATTCTAATCTCGCCATGGTCTCGAGCCCGCTCGGAGACGGCGCGTGGATCGACGGCTACCGAGTTCGGGAGTTGCTCGACCGCATGGAACAAACCGACCGCGAGATTCTGGTCTTGCGCGGTGTCGGATACGACCTGCGCGAGATCGGCGCGAAACTGGGCATCACCGAGGAAGCGGCATCCAAGCGGTTGCAACGTGCCCGGCACCGGTTCGGCAACGCCCTCGAGTTCGACTGCGACGCTGTGGCGGCAGGGAGAACCCGGGGGCAACTCCCCTAGGCACCCTGCGTAAAGGCTGTGCGCGACGAAAACGGCCCGGCGGAATCCGCCGGGCCGTTTCTGCCAATCTCAGACTTTCGATGGCTTGGGACGTTTAGATCTTCTGCCACGAACGGGTGTCGGACGACACCTTCACCGCTTCGAGAACCTTCTGGCAAGCCAGGCCGTCGTCGAAGCCGGGATGGAACGGCTTGCCGTCCACGAAGTTCGTGAGCATGTCCTTGATCAGGTTGATGAACGTATGCTCGTATCCGATGATGTGCCCGATCGGCCAGTAGTTGCCGGTGTAGGGATGGCATCCGTCGGTGGTCTGGACGGTTCGGAATCCGCGGACATCTTCCGGATCCTCGTGGTTGTAGTACTCGAGCTCATTCATCCGCTCCATGTTGAAGACAATGGATCCTTTGGAGCCGTTGATCTCGAACTTGTTGTGGTTCTTGCGTCCGGCCGCCATTCGAGTCGCTTCAAAGGTGCCGACCGCGCCGTTTGCGAATCGCGCCAGGAAGATCGACGAATCGTCGACCGTCACTGCGCCGCGCTGCTCCGACGCCTTTCCGCCGAGGCGGTCGTCCGACTCGGCGAGGATGGGGCGTTCGGTAATGAACGTGTCCATCATGCCGCTCACTTCGGTGATTTCGCCGACAAGGTGGCGGGCGAGATCGATCGAGTGGGCGGCCAAGTCGCC
>CAZYBA010000424.1:0-1397 GCA_964646105.1 uncultured Armatimonadia bacterium | reverse complement strand
GATCTCGCCCTGAAGACGCCAGACGATTGGGAACTCGGGATCCACGATCCAGTCCTGAAGATACACACTGCGCCAGTGGTAGATCTTGCCGAGACGACCTTCCTCGATCATCTTTTTGGCAAGGGCGACGGCCGGAACACCACGGTAGTTGAAACAAACCGCATTGGGAACCTTGGCCGCCGAGATCGCGTCCGCCATGGACTGTGCCTTGGAGACCGTACTGGCGAGGGGCTTCTCACAGAAGACCATCTTGCCGGCCTTCGCTGCCTCGATGGCAATCTCGACATGGGTGTCGCCCGGTGTGACAATGTCGATCAAATCGATGTCGTCCCGTGCGATCAGTTTCCGCCAATCGGTCTCGTAGGACGCAAAACCGAACTTTTCCGCGGCGGCCTTGACCTTGTCCTCGGTCCGGCCGCAGAGCGCCTGAAGCACTGGTTCGACGCCCAACTCGGGGAAAAACTTGGTCAACTGGCGGTAGGCGTTGCTGTGGGCCTTCCCCATGAACTGGTACCCGACCAGACCAACCCGAACTTGACGCTTCGCTGACATCCGCAACCTCCACGGTAAGATTGAAACTACAATTCGGATTTTTCGCCCCGGATCCCGGCGGTTCCTGCAACCCCGCGGTCACGACATCGGCAATTGAACTCCCGGAAGGCTCGAGATTGGAAGCGCCATGAACCTCCCTGTTGACTACGATGAACGCGTCTACGCCGGTGTCCTGGGAAAGTGCATCGGGGTCTACCTGGGACGTCCCTTCGAGGGATGGCCGCACCGACGTATCGAGCAGGAACTGGGCGAAGTCTGGTACTACGTCAACCGCAAGTTCGGCGTCCCCCTGGTGGTCACCGACGACGATCTCTCGGGAACATTCACCTTCATACGGGCGTTCTCCGACAACGGTTGCCCGTACGAAGTCACCACCGAGCAGATTGCCGATGTATGGCTCAACCACCTGATCGAGCACCGCACCGTGCTTTGGTGGGGCGGCATGGGGACCAGCACCGAGCACACCGCCTGGCTGCGCCTGAAATCGGGGGATCGACCACCGGTTTCCGGAAGCGTCGAGCGCAACGGCAAGGTGGTGGCCGAACAGATAGGCGCCCAGATCTTCATCGACGGTTGGGCGATGTTGTGCCCGGGGGAACCCGAAAAGGCAGTGGAACTGGCCCGACGTGCGGCGAGCGTGAGCCACGACGGTGAGGCGGTGCACGCGGCCTGTGCGCTGGCGGCCATGGAATCGATGGCGTTCGTCGAGAACGACCGGGACCGCCTTCTGGACACCGCACTGTCGGTCATCCCCAAGGCCTCCCTCATCCACGCGATGATCCGCGATATCCGGGCTTGGCACGCCGACAACCCCCACGACTGGCGCGCGAACTTCCGGCGGATCG
>CAZYBA010000423.1:2239-2925 GCA_964646105.1 uncultured Armatimonadia bacterium | reverse complement strand
CGAGGATCGGGAAATATGGTCGTTTGGTTCCAACTACGGCGGGAATGCGTTGCTGGGCAAGAAATGCTTCGCCCTCCGGATTGCGTCGGCCATCGGTCGCGACGAAGGCTGGTTGGCGGAGCACATGCTGTTGATCGAGTTGATCGATCCGGACGGCGCTCCGCACTATGTCGCCGCCGCGTTCCCGTCGGCTTGTGGAAAAACCAACCTCGCCATGCTGCAGTCGAGCCTCCCGGATTGGAGCGTCCGGATGATCGGTGACGATATCGCTTGGTTGCGAGTGGGGGATGACGGCCGGCTATGGGCCGTCAACCCGGAGAACGGACTATTTGGCGTGGTCCCGGGAACCTCGCCGACGACCAATCCGATCGCCGATGCAATGATTCGCCGGGACACTGTTTTCACGAATGTCGCGGTCACCGACGATGGCCAACCATGGTGGGAGGGATGCGGTCGCGATCCCGGCGAATTCCTTACGGACTGGCGTGGCGTCCGACGATCCGTCGCCGATTCCACCGAGCCGTTCGCACATCCCAACTCCCGCTTCACGGTTCCGATCCATCGGTGCCCGAATCTGTCGCCTGCAGCCGTGGCCAAGAACGGCGTGCCTATAAGCGCCATTTTGTTCGGGGGGCGTCGCCACGACACCATGCCGTTGGTACTCGAATCCCTGAACTGGCGCCATG
>CAZYBA010000423.1:1345-2229 GCA_964646105.1 uncultured Armatimonadia bacterium | reverse complement strand
TCCCAGACCACCGCCGCCGCGGAAGCGGCCGTGGGAACGGTACGACAGGACCCGCTGGCCATGCTGCCGTTCTGCGGGTACCACATTGGCGATTACCTCCGTCACTGGGTCGAAATTGGCGAAAAGTTGACGGACCCGCCGCGCTTGTTCCATGTCAACTGGTTCCGGAAGGGCAGCCAGGGTCGGACCCTTTGGCCCGGATTCCAGCAAAATGTGCACGTGTTGCGATGGGTTGTGGATCGCACTCGAGGGCGTGCCGGGGCGGTCCGAACTCCCGCCGGCCTGGTTCCACACCCGTCCGAATTCGCCCGGGCCCGTGTGCCTGAAACCGATCTGCTTCCGGCGCTCGCCGTGGATTGCGACGAAATGGCGGTGGAATGGGAGTCTCTCGGGAATGTTCTCGAGACTTGGGGGCCAACGGTCCCCCGTGCGGTCGTTGATGAATGGGAAGCGCTTGGCCGGCGCCTGCGCCCGTCCCCGGCACGCGTCGCCTGACCCACCCGAATGTACCTGTAAAACAAAAGAGCCCCGCGGATGCGTTTCCGCGGGGCTCTTCGATTGATGGATGTCTCAGTCGGCTGTCTTGAAACGGTATTCCGTGGTTTGTCGGTAGACGCCGCCAGGGCGCAGGACCGTACTGGGGAACGTCTTCTGATTGATCGAATCCGGGTAGTGCTGCGCTTCGAGGCAGAAGCCGGTATTGCGATGGTAGACCGTGCCCTTCTTCCCTTTGAGGGTGCCGTCCAGGAAATTGCCGGAATAGAACTGGATGCCGGGCTCTGTGGTGTGCACCTCGAGTACCCGTCCCGTCGTGGGCTCGTCCACTCGCGCCGCCAACGTCATGGACTTGCCTCCGCCGTTGATGACAAAGTTGTGGTCGTATC
>CAZYBA010000423.1:0-1335 GCA_964646105.1 uncultured Armatimonadia bacterium | reverse complement strand
TTCCGCAATGCGGTCTCCAATCGGATGGGAACGCATGAAGTCGACGGGCGTGCCCTTGACCGACGCAAGCTTCCCGGTTGGGATCAATGTGGCATCGACTGGGGTGTAACGATCGCAGTTGAGCATCAGTTTGTGGCCGAGGATGTCTCCCGAGCCGGCGAGGTTGAAATACGCGTGGTTAGTCAGGTTGATCGGTGTCGACTTGTTCGTCGTCGCCCGATATTCCATACGCAGTGCATTGCTGTTGGTGAGGGTGTAGGTAACCGACGCACGGACGGTGCCGGGGTAGCCCTCTTCACCATCCGGGCTGGAGTAATCGAAACGGACCGACGGGCCGGCCTTGCTGCGAACAACCGTGGCACGCCAGACTCGTTTGTCGAACCCCTTGTTGCCGCCATGAAGATGGTTCGGTCCATTGTTCTTTGCCAGGGTGTAGGTCTTGCCGTCGAGGGTGAACTTGCCCTTGGCGATGCGGTTTGCCACACGGCCGGCAATGCACCCGAAGTAGGGATGGCCCTTGACATACCCCGACAAAGTGTCGAAACCGAGCGTGATGTCGCCCATTCGACCGTCCCGGTCGGGAGTGTGCAATTCCGTGACAATCGCCCCGTAGGTCATGATCTTGGCGACCAAGCCGTTTGCGTTCGTCAACGTGAAAAGATGGATCGCAGTGCCGTCGGGAAGTTTTCCGAACGGTTGGCGTGTGATGCCGGGATCTGCCTTGGTGGTCTTGTGCATGTCCGAATGCCCCTTCGAATTCCCCGTCGCGGAGCCCTCGGCCCTTCGGGGTTGTGCGATTTTATTGGGTACGCGCGGTCGCAAATCCTGCTTTGTCGGATTCGTGCGCGTCGGGGGAAGAGCACGTTTCGGCCGATTGCCCGAGCGCCGGGTGCTCGCGCGGACCTGACGTTCGGGCGGCGCCGTCGACGAAGCATCACGGCAATGCTACCAATAGGGTCTAAGGAGCGATCTCTGCCATTTCGGTCATTGCGTAACGAATCGCACTGCTGGGATTCGGCTTGCTGGTGACGAGGTTGGGCAAATACGTCTGAAGGTAGGTGCCGGAAGTCGCGACCTCGGCGGAACCCTGGATAACCGCCACCGCACCGCGGAAGGCCGAACTCCCGGTCAATCTCATGCTTCCGCTCAGCACGGTCACGATACCTTGGGAGTCGAGCGACGATCCTCCGAGCAATGTGGTGGTGACGGTTGCGGAGTTGGACGGGTCGTTTCCGTAGATCCACAATCCGGGTGTCGTGCCGCTTCCAGGCCAACTGACACTGTAAGTCGATTGGCCGGCCATGGTGAACGTACCGAGGACGACCAATTCCACCG
>CAZYBA010000422.1:0-2926 GCA_964646105.1 uncultured Armatimonadia bacterium | reverse complement strand
CAACGGCAACCGTCCCGCCCGTATCACCGAGACTCCGTCTGGGATCCTCAACGCGATCGGGTTGCAGAATGGCGGGATTGACAACTATCTGACCGAGAAAGCGCCGTACCTACGTCGCTTCCAAGTGCCGGTGATTGTCAATGTACCGGGTGAGGACCCCGAAGACTTCGCCTACGTGGCGCGTCGTCTCACCGACGCGGGTGCCGCCGATGCGATCGAGCTCAACATTTCGTGTCCAAATGTCTCCCACGGGCTCGATTTCGCGACCGATCCGCGTCTGACCGCGGAAGTGGTTTCCGCCGTGCGCCGGGTGACAACGCTTCCGGTAATTGCGAAACTGTCTCCGAATGTTTCGGACATCCGTCCAATCGCGCTGGCTGCCGAGGCAGCGGGGGCGGATGGGCTGAGTTTGGTGAACACGCTGATCGGCACGTCGATCGATATCCGCAAGCGTCGTTTCCGCCTTGCGAACAAGACCGGCGGTCTGTCCGGGCCGGCGATCAAGCCGGTTGCACTCTTCCACGTATGGCGTGCGGCGTCGGTGGTGCGCATACCCATCATCGGCATGGGCGGGATTTCAACCGCCGAAGATGCGGTCGAGTTTTTCCTCGCAGGCGCCACAGCAGTCGCGGTGGGAACTGCGAATTTCATTAATCCGGCCGCACCGCTGGAGGTTGCCGGCGGAATTGCCGAATATCTGACCAGCAACGGCTTCGACGACATCCATCAGATCATCGGTGCGGTTGAGTCTTGAGTCGACTGCGGTCCTGATATGCCTTACGAAAAATTACCTATTGGCGACAACGCCCCCGAGGAAGTGCATGCGGTCATCGAGATACCGCGTGGCTCGTCCAACAAATACGAATACGACCGCAATCTGGGACTTTTCAAACTGGATCGGCCCCTCTATTCTCCGCTGTTCTACCCGTTCGATTACGGTTGGATAGCGGGTACGATGTCTGCGGACGGCGATCCCCTGGATGTCTTGGTGATTGGTTCGCATCCGACGTTCTGCGGGTGCGTGGTCACATGCCGGCCTCTCGGGGTTTTGATGATGCGGGATGAAAAGGGGGCCGACGAGAAGATTCTCGCCCGGGTAGCCCACGATCCGCGCTTCTTCGGAGTACGACGTCTCGCGCACGTCCCGGAGCACATCCTCCGGGAGATCGAACACTTCTTCGATGTTTACAAGACATTGGAGAAGAAATCGGTGCACATCGGGGAGTGGAAGGATGTCGAGGCCGCACAGGAGATGATCAACACCTGCCGAATGATCCGCCATCCGGACGGTTGACGGGTGTGCGGTGGATCGGCGATCGCGAGTGTGGTTTACGGAGGTTAGTAGCGATGCGTCGGTTGTTTCACGTGGGATTGTTGTGTTTTTCGCTGGCGGCGGCATTGGGATCGACTTCGTCTCGCGCGGTAGCAATCACGGGATTGTCGACTGTTCCCAAACCGTTGGCCCTGGGGCGGAAGTTGGAGACAAACGCAGGTGTGGTACGGATTTCGTCGTTGGTGAAATCCGGAAAGCCGACCGCGTTTGTGTTTGTAGGCGTCCACTGTCCGATCGCCAACGCCAAATCGCCCGATTTGATTGCATTGAACCGTCGGTACACCCCGCTGGGTGGCCGGGTGGTCCTGGTCTACAGCAACCCGTCCGACATCGACGATGCGTCGGAGCATGCAAAACGATTCGGTCTTTCGGTCCTGCCGCGTGTGCTGGACCGGAGTCGCAATCTCGCCGACGCGTTGGGGGTTTCCTCGACCCCTTGCGCGGTGGTTGTGGACGGTTCGGGCCGTGTGGTCTACCGGGGTCGGATCGACGACTCCCATGCGGGCCGGTCCAAGCCTCGTGGAAGCGCGCCGCTGCACCGCGATCTCGAAACGCACATGGCCCGGGTATTGCACGGCGACACGTCGTTTGTCGCCACTGCCGCCGTCGGATGTGTTCTGGAAACCACCCCGCGAGCGCCCGTTCCCAACCCGAAGACCTATGCGTCCGACGTGGCACCGATTCTGAACAAGCATTGTGTCCCTTGCCATCGTCCCGGCGAGATCGGTCCGATGCCCCTTGACACGTTGGCGTCGGCGCGTCGCTTCGCCGACAACATCGCGTCCGTGGTTGCGCAGCGCACCATGCCGCCATGGAAACCAGTCAACAAGCACGGGCAGTTTGTAGGTGAGCGCCATCTGACGGTAGCGGAATCCGAGACTCTGGTCGGGTGGGCCCGTAGCGGTGCACCGGCGGGGAATATGGCCAAGGCTCCGGCGAAACCCTCGTTCGCGTCCGGCTGGACATTGGGCAAGCCGGATTTGATCCTGAAGATGCCGGCGGCATGGACTGTGCCGGCGGGCGGAGCCGACGATTATCGTTGTTTTGTTCTTCCGACCGGTTTGACCGAGGACAAGGAAGTGGTGGCGGTGGAGTACCGCGCCGGCAACAAGTCGGTTGTCCACCATGTGCTCGGGTTTGTGGATACACGGGGAGAGGGACGTCGTCTGGATGCCGCACATCCGGGGGCGGGCTACACCAGTTTCGGTGGACCGGGCTTCTTGGCGACCGGAGAGATGGGGGGGTGGGCCCCGGGCAACCTGCCGCAGTTCCTTCCGGACGGGATCGCGCGTCCTTTGCCGGCGGGCTCGGATCTGATCATCCAGGTGCATTACCATCCGATCGGGCGTCCCGAGACCGACATGACCCAGGTCGGGCTTTACTTCGCCAAGAAGCCTGCCAAGCACCGTCTGCGTGTATTGCCGCTCATTGCCAGCCTCGATATTCCCGCGGGCGAGGCGAATTACCGCACCGGCTTCCAGTACCCGTTGCCCATGGATGCGACCGCGATCTTCGTGGTGCCGCACATGCATTTGCTGGGCCGTAAGATTTCGGTCGACGCGACATTGCCGAGTGGAACAACCCAGTCGATGG
>CAZYBA010000421.1:2387-2932 GCA_964646105.1 uncultured Armatimonadia bacterium | reverse complement strand
GTCCCCGAGCGCGGAGATCTGTGCTTGTGTGCGGGCTAGTTCGAGGACGCGGTCTCCGCGGCGCAGTCCGGCGCTGGCGGCCGGTCCGCCCGGTTCGATGCGGGTGATCAATGCCGAATCGACTCCAGGCTCCGGGGTCGTGTCCAAGCCAAACCACGGACTCTTCCGGCTTTGTAGAAACAGGGTCATTCCCGCCTTCTGCGCGATGGCGGCCCAGTCGGGTTCCTCGGTACCGCGTATCCAATGTTCCAGCGCAGCACCTGCCCCCGGGTTGGAAAGTTTGGAAACCGTTCGTTCGATGGCCCCGGGAGCGTAGCCTTTTTCCTTGCATTGGAGCAGCAAGTTGCGAACCAGCTCGACCAGACCGACGTCACGGTCCTCAGCGGAGAAGTCCAGCATTGTGGTGTCCAACCACCATCCGAGCAGGTATCCCTTGTTGTAGTACGAGACGCCGCCGTACCCGGACGAATTACCGCCCTCCCAGACGCGCGACGATGCTTCCCCGACGGACACCAGTTTCCGGGCGGGGTTGCCCAGGAGGGTTT
>CAZYBA010000421.1:0-2377 GCA_964646105.1 uncultured Armatimonadia bacterium | reverse complement strand
TCCGCGAATCCGGCCGCCACCACCAAACGTGGTGCCAGGGTATCGACAACCCCCTCCAGAAACCATAGATCGGGGGTGCGGACCGGTTGGGAGTAATCGAAAGGACCGAGCGTCGCAGGTCGGATGCGCTTGACAATCCAGGCATGGACCAATTCGTGCGCTGCCAATCGGAGGTCGTTGATCCGCACCGCACCGGTCGGGTTCGACGGAATCCGCAGGACACAGCTGTTGAGGTGCTCCAGTCCGCCCATGAACGACGGATCGTCGGCGAGGTGTAAATGCCACGTGTAGCGGGGATAGGGAGCGGACCCGAACAGGCGGATCGCGGTTTCATTGAGTCGAAACAGCCGATCGGCAATGCGTTCCGATGCCGCGGCTCCGTTGCCGACCGCCACGACGGTCACCGGGGTACCGGCTATTTCCCGATTCCAGACGGAAAGCTTGCCCATGTCCGCGGGATGGTCGGCGAGCGTGTCGTAGTCCGGGGCTTGGAAGGTCGTGGAGGTGCCCGGCACCGGGACGTTTCCACTGAAAACGGACCAGCCGTCGGGAACCCGGTACTCCACCGTGCAGGGTGCTTGTGTCGCCGATTCGGCGTACAGCAGGACGGTGGGTCCAGGAATAAACGCATGCTGCGCGCAGGTGTGCGGTTTGAAGAATCCGTGCCCGGTGTCTGTTGCGTCGACCGTGTACTGCAACGTCACCGTGTCGGATCCTGCGGGATCGATCCGCCAGCGACGTTCGCCGATGGCCTCCACTTTCCTGGGCGTTCCCTGCGGGTCTGCTGCCTCCACGGCGGCGATTCCCTTGTGGGCGTCCCCGATGACGTACCACCCGGGGCTCCAGGCTGGAAGAGCCAGTGTGAACGGGGTCCCCTGAACCCCGCGCGCAACCAGCGACACGCGAATCTGTTTGGCGCTTGGCGCATCGATTTCGACTCGGTAGTCGACCGCGGTGGGTGGGGCGGCGAACGATCGGGCGGCGGCGAGCACTATGCACGCGAGCAGCCCGAGCGCGGGTCTCATCCGGCCGGCTGCGGAATGCACATCGGGTCGCGCAGGAGACGTTGCTCATGGGAGAGCGTTTCCTGGAGACGTTTCAGTGCCCGGTGCTGCAGTCGTGAGACATGCATTTGGCTGATGCCAAGTTTTTCGGCGATCGCCGCCTGGCTCATGTCTTCAAAGAAGCGCAGTCGTACGACGGTACGCTCCCGTTCGGGCAGACGATCCATCGCGGCGCGCAGGTCGCTGTACTGGTCGACGTCGCTCAGGGTTTGGTCGCGGGCTCCGATACGTTCTCCCACCGCAAACTCGTCGCTTCCATTGCTGAGTCCACTGTCGAGCGAGACCAACTGCATGGCTTCGGCCGCTTCCAGCGCCATCAGCAAGTGGTCTTCGGTCACGGCGAGGTGGTCGGCCAATTCCGCGGTGGTGGGTTGCCGGCCCAAGGTCTGGACCAAGCGCTGGCGCGCCCGGAAGGCACTGTTGCGGGTCTCCTGAAGACGTCGTGGCACACGGATCCCGACCGCCTTGTCGCGGAAGTAACGGCGGATTTCGCCGAGAATGGTGGGGGTGGCAAATGTGGAGAAACGGGCACCCCGCTCGTCCTTGAAGCGATCGATTGCTAGGATAAGCCCGACATTGCCGACTTGGACAATGTCGTCGAGCGACTCGCCACTGCCGATGAACTTGGCCGCGATCGACCGGACCAGGCGCTGATGGCTCAGAATCAGGGTCTCGCGCAACTCGGGATCGCGGGTGCGGGCGTACTCGCGAGAGAGCTGGTCCAGCTCGTCCGCAGAAACGTGGGGAAGTTCTCGATGAAGCATAAAATGACAATCAGTTGGTCTGTCGCAAGCCCGCGGTCGGCGTTTGCCCGGAACCGGCGTCGAAGTCGCAAATCGACTCCCGGTTTCCCGCAGGGAGTGGAATCGACCGGAGGGCGTAACAATAAAAATCGCCTCCGGACAATTGCGGCAAACACCTGCGGGACCCCGAATTGGAAAACGATTTCTCCTTGCGGAGAAACCGGTAAATCATACCGGCAAACCTGCCGAAAATACGAGTTTTTGGCGTTATTTCAGGTCCGAAGAATGGCCGGGGAACGCCTTCGACGACGGATCTATATAGGTTTTGGCGAAGTTGGCAGCTGTTCCCGCTTCAGCCATTCCGGTGGCGATCAGCTTGAGTTTGCCGACATACGTGCAGATGTCTCCCGCGGCGTAGACACCGGGCAGGTTGGTGCGCATGGTCGAGTCCACATGAATGGCGTTCTTCTCGATCTCAAGACCCCATGACTTGATCGGACCCAGATTGGTGAGGAAGCCGAGATTGAGGAGCAGGTCGTCACATTCCCAGGTTTCCTCGACCCCTGTTCG
>CAZYBA010000420.1:514-2965 GCA_964646105.1 uncultured Armatimonadia bacterium | reverse complement strand
GAACAGACTGCGCTCACCGGGCGAAAGAGCGTGGAGTTCATTGAAAAGAGCGTGGCGGCCGGAAAACCGTTCTTCCTGCAGCTCGACCAATACGCGAGCCGCGACCCCGCCGCCCAGGAATTGCTCGACAAGGCTCTCGGCCAGATCCTGAAGGCACTTGAGGACAAGAAAATCGCCGGCAACACGTGGATCTTCTACACGGCCGACCACGGGGACGCAGGCCGCAATCCGCCGCTGCGCGGGGGCAAGGGCTTCCTCACCGAAGGGGGTATCCGGGTGCCGCTTTTGGCCTGGGGCCCCGGCGCGTCCAAGGGGGCCTCGATTCCCACCCCCTCGGTCGGCATGGATTTGTATCCCACCATCGCCGAACTCGCCGGGGTCTCGGAACTTCCCGCCAAAATCGAGGGCGGCAGTTTGGTGGCGCTGATGAAATCCGGACAGGCGGGCATCGTGAAGCGTTCGCGTGAACCCCTTTTCTTCCACTTTCCGCATTACGACCACGGAAACGGCGGTCCGGTCTCGGCGGTGGTCCTCGGGGATTGGAAACTGCTCCGCTACTACGAAACCGGCAAGGATTTCCTCTACAACCTGGCCACCGACCCGTCCGAGTCGCGGAACCTGGCATCGGAACAGCCCGAGCGGGCCGCCGATTTGGCGAAACGCCTGGACGTCTACCTCAAGGAAGTCGACGCGTCCTTTGCGACCAAGAACCCCGGCTTCGATCCTTCCAAGCCGACGGACACCGACCAACTGCGCGGCGGCGGATTCCGTCCGGGGGGCGGCGGCGAAGGCGGCGGCCAGCGCGGTGGTGGGCAACGGGGCGGCGGCGGTGGCGGTCGCGGCGGCGCAGGACGCGGTGGCAACCGCAACCAACCTCCGCCCGTCCTGTCTGCGGTCCCGTCCGGCGCGGCAGGCCGTTTCGGAGGTGTCGCATGAACGTTTCCAAGCCAACCGGATTCGCCGTCATCGGACTCGCCCTCCTCGGAGCGGTCGCGTTCGCCCAAGGACGACAGGGTCGCGGAGGACCGCCGCCTGTTTATCGAACAGAAGTGCCTGAGCACGCATTCGATGTCGTGCTCGGTCAGGTCGGGACGGACCGCGTCGAATTCATGGTGCGTTCCAAAGAAGCTGCCAAGGGGCGCATCGTCTACGGAACAAACCCCTCGAGACTGGACCGGTCGACCCCGGAGCAGGATTTCGGCGCCGAACTGTCCACCGCGGTCAAGGTGACCGGACTGAAACCCGGAACGGTTGTCCACTGGCGCCTTGAACTGGGCGGCAATCCCAAGGCGCAGGAAGGATCGTTCACCACCTTGCGCCCGGCCGGCAGCGAGGTCGTGTTTACCATCCAGGCGGACTCCCACCTCGACTCGGGAACTGTTCCCAAGGTCTACCTGCGCTCCCTCGAAGCGGCCAAGTCCACCGATTTCCTGGTCGACCTCGGGGATACGTTCATGGTCGACAAGTACAAGCAATACACAGACTCCCACCCGCAGTATCTCGCCCAGCGTTGGTATTTCAGCCAGTTTGCCAAGCCGGTCTTCTTCGTGAACGGCAACCACGACGGCGAACAGGGACGGTTCCGCGGCGGATCCAGCGAAAACATGGCGGACTGGTCGCGCAAGCAACGGATGTCCCTTTTCCCGAGCGCGGAACGGCACTACTGGAGCGCGACCAGCGGCGACGTCCAGTTGATCGGACTCGACCCGTATTGGTACACCACCGTGCGAGGATCCCGGGACGGCGACAACAACTGGCACTGCACGCTAGGCAAAGAGCAGTACGACTGGCTCGCGAAAACACTGGCGGCCAGCAAGGCACGCTGGAAGTTTGTCTTCATCCACAACCTGGTCGGTGGGCACGGGCGCGACAATCGGGGCGGGGCCACCGCTGCCCATTTGTGGGAGTGGGGCGGGCAGGATACGTCGGGCAACAATCAATTCGCGGAAAAACGTCCCGGTTGGGAATCTCCCATCCATACGTTGCTGGTGAAACACGGTGTCAACGCCGTTTTCCATGGCCACGATCATCTGTATGTCAAGGAAGAGAAGGACGGGATGATCTACCAGACGGTTCCGCAGGCCAGCCATGGCGGGGGAGGGGCCAGCCGCAGCTCGGATGAGTACGGCGACTCCGAGGACAATGTCGTTCACGGGGCGGGAGTGCTCCGGGTGAGTGCCCGCAAGGAGTCGGTGGACGTTGTTTTCCTGCGCACAGACCGCTCCGACACGCCGACCGAAGCGGCGAAGTACACCATCGAGGCGAAACGGAAATGATACGGAAACGAATCCTGCCGCTGGGAATTGTCGCGGCGGTTGCCGCCGTGGCCGGGGTTTCCGGATGGACTCTTGCGGCCGTCCAACGAGGCATTGTCAAGCCGAGCATGACCGACACCATCAAGGGATCGGTCTACGCCGACAATTGGTTCGCCCTGTATGTCAACGGCAAACT
>CAZYBA010000420.1:0-504 GCA_964646105.1 uncultured Armatimonadia bacterium | reverse complement strand
GGTCGATCCGATCGATTTCCTCCCTCACAATGTGGTCAACATCGACCTCTTGCCCGAGTACCCGATGACCATCGCGATCATCGCGAAGGACAACGCCGACCCGAAGACCGGTTACGAATACGGGAACCAGATCGGGGACGCCGGGATTGCGTTGAAATTTGCGGACGGTACGGTCACCAATGCGAAATGGAAGGTGAAGCGGATTTTCTCCGGTCCGCCCGTGCGCACGGAGCCGCTTCCGGTGGGCTGGGAACAACCGGGATTCGACGACCGCGCTTGGCAGAATGCCACCGAGTACACGCTCGAGCGGGTGGATCCGAAGAAACCGTATTACGACAACGATTTCGAGGGCGCCAAGTTCATCTGGACCGACGATCTCGACAAGGACAACACCATTTTGCTGCGGACCACGGTGGAGAAGCCCGGGTGGAAACCACGCTGGAACACCAAGCCGGATCTCGACACACGGGGGATCGTCGTCAAAGGCTGAACGCGCACCGGATC
>CAZYBA010000419.1:0-2971 GCA_964646105.1 uncultured Armatimonadia bacterium | reverse complement strand
AAGGCCCGGGCGACCACGTCTTCAGCGGAACCATCAACCTGAACGGGACATTCACCTACACGGCGACGTCCAATGCCGCTCATTCAAAATACGAACGCATTGTGGAACGGGTGCAGAAAGCGCAGGGCGAACGGGCTCCGATTCAGCGTCTCGCGGACCAGTACACTCCCTGGTTTACGCTGGCGGCCGTGTCGATTGCAGGAGCGGCGTGGACGTTCAGCGGCGACCCCATCCGTGCCTTGGCGGTTTTGGTGGTGGCCACTCCCTGCCCGTTGATCATTGCGACACCGCTCGCTGTCCTGTGCGCCATCGACCGTACGGCCGCCATCAATGTCATCGTCAAAAGCGGCGCCGCACTCGAACGCTTGGCTCATGTCGACGCGGTGGCGTTCGACAAGACCGGCACCCTCACTGTCGGTACGCCGGCATTGGTGGAAGTGGTTGCGATCGGTCCGGTCGAGAGGATGTCCGTTCTGCATGCGGCGGCAACCGTGGAAAGTCGCTCCGGGCATGTGCTGGCACGGGCCACCGTTGCCGCGGCCAACGCCGCGGGAATGGCAATCGGCTCGCCGGACGCATGGTCTGAACACCCCGGCAGCGGCCTCTCCGGCAGGGCAGCCGGCACGGATTGGCATATCGGGTCCGAGACCTACCTGCTGTCGAAGGACGTTTTGGTCGACGATGGACATCGCCGCCGACATGCAGAGGTCAGTCAGGACGGCAGGACCGTGGCGTGGGTGGCATCCGGCAAACAAGTGGTCGGTTTCCTTGCTTACGCCGACACGCTGCGGCCGGAAAGTCCGGCGATGGCGGCGCGCCTGCGTCGCCTGGGCGTCCGGAGGATTGTCCTGATCACCGGCGACACCGCCGCCGCAGCCAAGGCAGTCGCCAACGCGATCGGAGCCGACGAATGCCATGCGCGCACCCAACCGGAGGACAAGCAGGATCACTTGATCCGTCTGAAGGAATCCGGATATGTGGTCCTCATGGTCGGTGACGGGATCAACGACGCACCCGCGTTGGCGTCCGCACCCGTCAGTGTCGCCATGGGCGACCACGGCGCAGGTATCGCCACCGACACCGCCGACGTGGTGATTACCGTGGAGAACGTCGAGCGGGTGGCGGACGCGATTGCGATCGGGCAACGGATGGTGCGTGTCGCGACTCAAGGAATCGTTTTCGGAATGGGCGCCAGCTCGGTTTTGATGCTCGTCGCAGCCCTTGGATGGATTCGCCCGGCGTGGGGAGCCGGACTACAGGAATTGCTCGACTTGCTCGCACTGCTCAACGCCCTCAGAGTGCGCCGAAGAGCCGATTGAAACATCCGCAGCGATGCCGCGGAACGAGTTCGAATCTGCCGAACGGTGGAACCGTGGCATGTCCGGAACACGTACCCTGACTCCGTGGATATTGTCATCGGTCTCCCCTATCCGCCGACCACGGATTCGCTGCCTGTTCTCGAAATACTGAAACGACTCCGTTTCACGGGTGCGCGTTACGATCTCGTGCACGCCCTGCCGCCGCCGGTTCCGGTTGGCTGGCCGGCCGAGGTTGTGGTTGCCACCGAAGCGTTGCTGTGGAACCGCGAGGAAGATGCCGCGCGGATCCTGGGATGGCTTGCCGATCAGTCGGGCGCACTTTCCGGTGCCACTGACGCGCCCGTCTCGTCGGCACTGCTCGACGGGTCGCCGGTGGATGCCATCCTGCACCATGCTGACGAAAAAGGTGCCGAACTCGTGGCGGTCGATGCGACCGACCGCTCGGCCTTCGATCGTCTCATCGCAGGAAGCGTCGCCCGAGGAATCGTCGTGCACGCACGACAGAGTGTCTTGGTGGCACGCCAACCCAAGCATGACGGTCCGCTCAATGTCGTCTTCGCAACCGACCACTCCCCGTTCGCAGACCAATGTGCCGTCCAACTGGCACGGATGGGATCCGCGGGGATCAACACGTTGACGATTGCAAGCGCGTGGCCGGAGGGACGTGTTGCCGCTCTCGAGCCCTTGCTGGGCCAGACCGGCGTTTCGATCGGCGAAGCCCTGCGCGAGGCACTGGTCAAACGCAACGAACAGTCCGTATCGGTCCTGAGGGACCTTGCGGAAGACGTCCGGTCGGTGGTGGTTCCGGGCGATCCAAACGCGGCCATTCGCCAAGTGGTCGAAGAGACCGGAGCCGACCTGCTCGTGCTCGGAGCCAAGGGGCATGGAATGCTCGACCGATTGACCGTCGGCAGTGTGTCGCTGCACCAGGCTCTGCACAGCCCGGTTTCGGTGCTGATCGTGCGCTGAATCGCCCCGTCCTGCGTGGACCGCCCGAACCCGCGGTCCACGCAGGGCAACGCCGTATAATGGCCGGAATTCCTGGAATCCGGAGCACACCCACTTGGCACTTGGAGTCGGTATCGTCGGTCTGCCCAATGTCGGCAAATCCACGCTGTTCAACGCAATCACGAAGGCCGGCGCGCTGGCCGCCAACTACCCGTTCGCGACCATCGAAAAGAACGTCGGGGTGGTTCCGTTGCCGGATGCACGCCTCGACGCGTTGCAAAAGCTGTACACCCGCGGCGACCGTGTTCCGCCGATTGTCCTGACCGCAGTCGAGTTCGTCGACATCGCCGGACTGGTGCGCGGAGCGCACAAAGGCGAGGGTCTGGGTAATCAGTTTCTCGCCAACATCCGCGAAGTGGCGGCAGTGGCCCACGTCGTGCGCTGTTTCGAGGACGAGGAAATCGTCCACGTCGAGGGCCGTGTCGATCCCCTCGACGACCTTCTCACGATCAACACCGAACTGGCTCTGGCCGATATGCAGTCGCTGGAACGCCGGATCGAACGTCTTCGAAAGACCGCCAAGTCCTCCAAGGAAGACAAGGAATAGCTGGACATAGCGGAACAGTGGCAGACGCATCTCGACGCCGGCAATCGGGCGCGTTCCTGGCGGGGTGCAGGTGCCGAAGTACTGGCACGCGCGCACC
>CAZYBA010000418.1:0-2972 GCA_964646105.1 uncultured Armatimonadia bacterium | reverse complement strand
CGGATCGTACGGGTGGGGGAATCTCCCTATCGGACGCGGAACGACGGGATCTCGAATCTTCTCAGGTAGCCCGGCGGGAATTGATCGAGGCGTCACGGCAGTTTGTGACCGAAAAGTTTGTTCGGGCCGTCGAGTCCGAACGCCAGTTGCAGGAAGTCTTGGTTGATTTTTGGAGCAATCATTTCAACATCGACATGTCCAAGACTCGGTCCGTAAAGATTGCCGATGAACACGAGGTGGTTCGGTCACGATCCATGGGCAAGTTTGTCGATTTGCTCAAGGCATCGGCGCACAGTCCTGCCATGTTGCTCTACCTGGACAATTTCCAGAGTGTGGCCGATGCCCCCAAGTTGGAATCTGGGTCGCTTGAGCCTCGCCAGATGCCGTCCAATTGGGAAGGCTTGCGGCGTCTGGCCCGGCGAGGGTTTACCGGGGCGGTGCAATTGACCGAGCGGATTGAAACCCTTGCCCAGGAATCAAATACCTCTCCCGACGTGCTTTATGAGCGGTTCATTCGATCGATGGGGGCCGGCAATCGGGACCGTCGCGGTTTGAATGAAAACTACGCGCGGGAACTTGTGGAACTGCATACCCTGGGGGTCGAAGGCGGATACACCCAAAAGGATGTACAGGAAGTCGCCCGGTGTTTGACGGGCTGGACAGTATCAGGCGGGCGATACGGTGGCGAGTTTTCCTTCAATTCCCGGTTGCACGACAACGGCACGAAGGTGGTGCTTGGGAAGTCGATTCCTGCCGGGGGCGGGATCCGGGATGGGGAAATGGTCTTGGAGATGCTGGCCAATCATCCGTCCACCATGCGACATGTTTCGCGAAAGTTGTGTGTCCGGTTTGTCTCGGACAACCCTCCCGCGGCCTTGGTGGAACGTTGTGTCCAGACTTGGCGTCGGACCGATGGAGACATTCGGGAAGTGGTGCGCACGATCGCGTTTTCACCGGAATTCCTCAGCCGGGCGTCGTTTCGTACGAAGATAAAATCCCCGTTCGAATACGCGGTTTCGTCAGTGCGAGCCCTGGGAGGTACCGTATTGGAACGGTTTGGCACGGGACTTGGGGTCCGTCCTACCAACAATGCCGGATCGCCGACCAGTTTGGAAGGTCAAGTCAATTTGATGGGGCAACCGCTGTTCCGATACGCATTTCCGACCGGATGGCCGGAGGATTCGTCCAAATGGGTCTCTAGCGGTGCGTTGATCTCACGGATAAATTTTGCCCTGAGTCTGACATCAGGCCAATTGCGTGATGTCGTCCTGGCGGGCAAGGCAACCGAATTGGGAGAAGGGAAGACCAATGCGCAATGGATTGACTCTCTCTCACGAACCATCCTCGGGAATTGCGTTGCAACATCGACGCGCGAAACAGTTGTACGTCAATTGAATTTGATTCCGACGGCGATTGCTGATCCGGCTGCTATGTCGCCGCGTCTTACGGCCTTGCTGCTGGGATCCCCCGAGTTTCAACGTCGGTGAAAGGAATGAGCCCCATGAATCCGTTGCCACGTCGCGTATTTGTCAAAGGCGGTGCTTTGGCGATCGCGTCGGTCGGTTTGCCCGTACCGTTGCCTTCGTTCCTTCAGCGGTCGGTTTTCGCGGCCCAAGCATCGGGGCGTCGCAAAACATTGGTTTGTGTGTTCCTGCGGGGTGCTGCGGATGGTTTGTCGATGGTTGTGCCCCACGCGGACCCGGACCTCTACCGACTTCGTTCGACAGTCGCGATCCCGCGTCCCGGTAGAGACAAGTCGCAGTCGACGCTGGATCTGGACGGTTTTTTCGGCCTTCATCCGGCCATGGAAGGGTTGCTTCCCCTATGGAAGGATAGGAAGTTGGCCATTGTCCATGCCTGCGGTTCTCCGCACCCCACTCGTTCCCATTTCGATGCCATGGATTTCATGGAGAGCGGCGCACCGGGCAACAAAGCGGTGCGTGACGGTTGGCTGGCACGGGCGGTAAAGTTATGCCCCGAGGATCGCGCGCGGCGGGAATCGGTTTTCCGTGCCGTTTCCTTGGGCGGTGGTTTACCGCGTAGTCTGCAGGGGGATGCGGGTGCGCTGGCGATTCCTGATCTGCGTACATTCGGAATCCGGGACGACATCGTATCGAGCGCGGCACCGATTGCCCGGCGTCCCAACCGGGACCGCTCGATTGCCAAAGGTGCACAGTCTGCCCCGGCGGATTTGAAATCGGCTTCGGGATTCGAAGCAATGTACGAGAAAGCGGTTGGCGATGTCTTGCATGGAACCGGCAAGGAGTCCTTTGCTGCGTTGCAGGTCTTGCGTCGAATCGACCCGAACGGGTATGTCCCCGCGGACGGTGCCGTGTATCCCGGAGGAAAGTTCGGGGATTCGCTTCGCCAACTGGCGCAGTTGATCAAGGCGGATGTGGGTTTGGAGGTGGGTTTTGCGGAGATCGGGGGTTGGGACACCCATGCCAATCAGGCAACGCCCAACAATCCGGCCCAAGGCAATCTGGCGAACAACTTGCGAACCTTGGCGAATGGCCTGGCTGCTTTCGCTCGCGATCTGGGAAGCCGGATGGATGATGTCGTGGTGTTGACGATGTCCGAATTTGGCAGGACGGCGCGTCAGAACGGTACCGGGGGAACCGATCATGGCCACGCGACGGCATTCCTGTCCTTCGGCGGAGCGGTGGAAGGCGGCAAAGTGTATGGCGAATGGCCCGGCCTTTCCGCGGAGAAATTGCACGACGGTCGTGACTTGGCGCTTACCACGGATTTCCGGTTGGTGTTCGCGGAAGCGGCGGTGCGTCATCTGGGTGTCCAGCGACCTGACCAGCTGTTTCCGGGCTTCGCCCTCGACGTCAACCAGTTCCGCGGGCTGTATCGCCGGACCTGAATGGCGTTCGTCAGCAAAAAGGCCCTGCGCCGTGATCGGAGCGGGGCCTTTTTGTTTTGTGCGTTCCCGTCGGGAATTTCCGGGTGCGAGATTGTTCAGCGGG
>CAZYBA010000417.1:514-2984 GCA_964646105.1 uncultured Armatimonadia bacterium | reverse complement strand
CTCTCGCTATCCCTATTCCTTTTCAACATTCTGCCGATTCCGGTCTTGGACGGCGGTCATTTGCTGCTGTTGACGGTTGAAGGGCTTCGACGCCGGCGTTTGTCGAGCCTGGCAATGCAACGGGTCCACATGGCGGGGCTGGCCCTGCTCGCCACCCTCTTCCTGATGGTGATGTTCAATGACATAACGCGGTGGGTCGGATTGCGGTGACCGGACCCGCTGCCGGCGTTTGAAACAGCGCACCGCGCGCCGGACGATGGCTTTCGGTCCCGGTGTTTTTGTGTGTGGACGGCTGGCATGGGCGGGCGACCGCGGGGCTGACCTTTGTTCCGGCAGGTGATTCTTCGGTGAATCATCCGTTGCACACTGCCGATGCTCCGAGCGCACGGTCTCAGACCCAGATCAGCTGCGCGTCCGGAGTGGCCCGTGCTATCGCCTCGGTCAGGATCTCCCGGGTGGCATTGCCCTCCAGGCGGACGGTCACCACCAAGGTTTGTCGGTCGCCGTGCCCGGTTCCGGACGCCGCGATTCCTCCGGAGTCGCTGCCCTCCATTTCCACCGACAGGACGACCACTCCGGTCCCGGTCAAAGCGGCCAGAACCGCGGCGGTCATTCCCGGGGATCGGGGTACTGTCGCGATCAAGGTCGCTTCCGGGTTGGAACCTCGGACCCAGTGCTCCACGCGCTTGCCCGCCTCCAGCGTGAACAGGACAATTCCCGTCGCCACCGTGGCTACCGCGGCGTACGTGCCGCCGGCACCGACCGCAATCCCCACACCGGCGACCACCCAAATGGATGCGGCGGTGGTGAGTCCGTGGACGGTTGGTCCTCGACGCAGGATAACGCCTGCACCTAAAAAACCAATCCCTGTCACGATCTGCGCCGCGATGCGGGCGTTATCGCCCCCCGGAAACCGGACCAGCGTGACAAGACAGGACCCCAAGGCAACCAAAATGTGGGTGCGCAGGCCCGCCGGGCGGGCTTGAGTCTCGCGTTGCCACCCGATTAAACTGCCTAGGAACGCCGCCAAGGTCAGTAGGACCGTGTCGTGAAGGAAAAGATCGCGGTCCCAGGGCATGGCGTGGTTACGGGTTGCGTTCGGCGCGCAGTTGCCGAACCGTTTCCGCAATCTGCCGGGCCGCATTCGCCGCTGGGACTGCGGACGTGCTGCCGGGGTCACGGCGTAGGCGCATCTCAACCTCCCCGTTCGCCAATCCCTTGCCAACCACAACCCTCACCGGGTATCCGACCAAATCGGCATCTTTGAATTTGACCCCGGGACGCTCGTCACGGTCGTCGATAATGACATCGACCCCCAAGTCCTTGAGTTCGTCGTGGAGTTTGATTCCGTATTCTGCCTGGGCAGGATCCTGAGCCGATGCAACCACGACCACGACCTCGAAAGGAGCGACTGTGACCGGCCACACGATGCCGTCGCCGTCGTTGCCGGCCTCGATCAAAGCCGCCAGTGTCCGACTCATGCCGATCCCGTAACATCCCATCAGCAGTGGCTCGAGTTGCCCTGCCTCGGTGGTGAACTGGGCACCCATTGCCTTCGAGTATTTGTTTCCCAACTTGAAGATGTGCCCGACTTCGATACCCCGAACCGTGCTCAGGATGCCGTCGTCGCAGGCAGGACAATGGTCGCCATCCTCGGCAACCCTCAAATCCGCGACGTCGGATAGTGCAAAGTCGCGGCCATGGTTGACGTGGACATAGTGTGCGTCCGCGACATTGGCGCCGGTAATGAAGTTGGCCATTGAGGCAACTTCCAAGTCGACAATCATACGGGTGCCGACAATGCCGGTTGGACCGGCGAAGCCGACCGGAGCGCCCGTGACGCGCTCGACTGTCGCGTCGTCGGCCATTTCCAGCCGAGTCACACCGAGGGCCTTGCGCACTTTGATCTCGTTGACTGTTCGGTCACCCCGAAGCAGAACCAGAACAGGTTCGTCGTCGGCGACAAACACCAGCGTCTTGACCAACTGCTCCGCCGATGTTCCCAGCAGGGACGCCACTTCGGCGATGGACCGTGCACCCGGTGTGGAAACCAGTTCGAGCGGTTTCGGTTCGACCGTGGCGACGTTTGCCGTGGGCGCGGGGACCCCGCACTTCTCGGCATTGGCGGCGTAGCCGCACGAGCCGCAACGCAGTACCGTGTCCTCCCCATGTTCGGAGAGGGTCATGAACTCCTGGTTGTCGAGATCACCGATCGCTCCACCGTCGGCATCGACGGTCAGAACCGGCAGTCCGATTCGATGGAAGAAACGTTCGTAAGCGGAGCGTTGCCGAACGTAACTGCGGTCCATGCCTGCGTTGTCGCGATCGAACGAGTAGGCGTCGAACATCACAAACTCGCGGGTCCGAATGACCCCGCCCCGCGGGCGTGGCTCGTCGCGAAACTTGGTTTGAACCTGGTAAAGGGAGAGAGGGAGATCGCGCCAGGAACGAACACTGTGGCGCGCGATGT
>CAZYBA010000417.1:0-504 GCA_964646105.1 uncultured Armatimonadia bacterium | reverse complement strand
GCCGTCGAGAACATAGCCGTTCAACCGACCGATCGCGGTCTTCGCTTCGCCATCATCCGGCATTTCGACAAACGAACACTGTGGCGCGTGATGTCGGTGATCACTTCCTCGTGCGTGAAACCAAGGGCAAAGTCGGCGTCCCGGCGGTCTTTCAACTTGTAAACAACGTCCACGTCCCAACGTCCGGTCTCGACCATGAGGTCTTTGGGAACCAGGGTGGGCATGCGCATTTCGTGGGAGGCAATCGCCTCTTGCTCCTCGCGCAGGACTTGCTCCATCTTGCGAAGTACCCGCCAGCCCAACGGGAGATAGGTGTAAACCCCGGCACCGAGTTTTCGAATAAAGCCGGCGCGCAGGAGGAGACGATGGGACGGGATTTCCGCTTCGGCGGGAACCTCGCGCAATGTGGGGACGAAATACTCGGAAACTTTCACGAAATCGGTACTCTGGCTACCTGCGCTCGCAGGAGTGTGGATGGTGGAGCAGTGTATCGGCGAGGTCAAG
>CAZYBA010000416.1:0-3006 GCA_964646105.1 uncultured Armatimonadia bacterium | reverse complement strand
ATGTTGGAGGTCACTGTCCGCTCGTAAAGCAACGTCCACAAGCACCCGGTCAGCAGTTCGACGCAGAAGTAGCGCCAGGAGATGGGATTTCGGCACAATCGGCAGCGCGCGCCAAGGAAGACAAACGACAGCAACGGGATGTTGTCCCAGAACGTCAGCTTGTAGTTGCAGCCCGGACAGGTGGACGGCGGATTGGAGAGGTGCTTGCCCAACGGCAGGCGGTAGATGACCACATTCAGGAACGAACCGACAATGGCCCCGTAGCCGAAGACTATGACGTACCAGAACCAATCGGGCAGCGGTGGCCAGACGAAGTCGTTCATCGGGTCATCTTACCGGGTGAACGGTGGACGGAACGGGAGAAACGAAAAACGCCTCCGGGGGGAAGTCCCCCGAAGGCGTTTGATCTTGCGGAAGAACGACGATTACTCTTCGTCGGTGCCGCCTCCCGAGAGGCCTTGGATGAGTCCGACAAGCGGAAGGAACATGGCGATGACGATGTAACCGACCGTGACACCGAGGAAGACGATCAGCATCGGCTCGATGGCGGCGGTCAAGGACGCGATCGCGGCGTCCACCTCGCCGTCGTAGAAGTCGGCGATCTTGGACAGCATCGTGTCGAGCGAACCGGATTCCTGCCCGATCGCAACCATCTGGATGACCATCGGAGGGAACATCTTCGACTTGCGGAGCGGCTCCGAAATGACATCCCCCTCGCGGACACGGGCCCGGGCGTCCAGGATGGCGTCGGAGAGGATGTCGTTGGACACCGTGCCGGCGACGGTCTCGAGGGACTGCAGGATCGGAACACCGGAGGTCAGCAGGGTGGCCAACGTTCGCGAGAAGCGGGCCAAAGCAACCTTGTGGTTGAGTTTGCCGAAGACCGGGATCTTGAGCTTGATCAAGTCGAAGAACCGGCGTCCCACCTTGGTGCGGCCGAACATCTTGGAAGCGAACCACAGGATCACGCAGATCAGTGCAACGATGTAGAACTTCTGGACCATGAAGTCGGAGAAGACCATCAGCGACGCGGTCATCGCGGGGAAGTCTTCCTTCTTGAGGCCCAGGTCAAGGAACATCTTCAAGAACTGCGGCACGATGTAGATTGTCAGGAACATGACAATCCCGAGCGCGACCACCGAAACCAGGATCGGGTAGGTCAGCGCCGATTTCACCTTGCGGCGCAGTTCGACGTCCTTTTCCAAAAACGTCGAAAGGCGTTGGAGGGATTCCTCCAGCACACCACCGACCTCCCCCGCGCGGATGAGACCGACAAAGAGGTTGGAAAATGTGGACGGGTACTTGCCCATCGCCTTCGACAGCATGTTCCCCGCTTCCACTTCGGAACGCAGGTCGCCGATGATGCGGCGCAACTTGGGGCTGGTGGACTGGTCCGACAAAACGTCCAGACAACGCACCAGGGACACACCCGCGTCGATCATGGTGGAGAACTGCCGACAGAAGATCGAAAGTTCGGCCAGCTTGATCTTCTGGAAACGGTCCATAAAGGTCGGTTGATTCGAGTTCGCGGCGGTCTTGGGCTTGCCCTTGGCCGGCGCGACCTTTTCAACCGTATAGCCGGACTCGGCGAGACGCTTGCGGAGTTCGACCGGGGACGCTGCCTCGGAGGTGCCGGTCAGGGTCTTGCCGTCGGGGGCTTTGGCGGTGTACGTGAATGCTGGCATACGCGGATGCTCTCCTCGAACCGTCGGCAAAATATCGAATCCCGAAACCGATGGCCCACCCAAGGCTGCCGACCCCTTGGACAAACCGGATTGCAAATTATAGGACACTGCCATTGTCGGCGTCAATCGCCCACGGGCGCAGCATCCCGCCGACGCTTGCGGATCACGCCGGTCGCACCATTCCTATCCACCGTGACGACCAATCGAATCGATTGGTTCCGAGGGGTGCCGACAAGGGTTGTGCCGGTGGACGGACGCCGCCCCGGGGCAGTCGGATGTAGATTTCCCTGTGGACGACAAACCAGACCAAGGCAGTCGCCACGCCGACGTTCGAACCAACGATCGCGGCAACCAAGGAGTCACCGAAATGTCCATGACTGAACTCGTGCCGGTCACCCGTGCCCAAGCCGTGCCGACGCTGTTTACCGACCTCACCAACGAAATGAACCAGATGACCCGGTGGATGGACCGGTTCTTCGCTCGCCCCACCGGCTTCACTCCCCTGACCCGCTGGGCGAGCGCCGGTGACGGCATCACCAGCTACCCATCGGTGGATGTTTGGGAGAAACCCGAGCAGATCGATGTGCTGGCCGAAGTACCGGGCTACACGCTCAACAACATCCATATCCATGCGGGCAGCGACAATCTGATCATCGAGGGGGAACGTCCCGCCCAGGCGCCGCAGGATGCCACCGAGGCCCACCAGCAAATGGGTGTCACCGGGGCCGGAAAGTTCCGCATCGCCCTGCGCCTGCCTTGCGAGGTCGATCTTTACAAGACACAAGCCCGACTCGCGGACGGCATTCTCAAGGTGCAACTTCCGAAGGCCCACCCCGACAAGGCGGGCAGCACGGAAATCAAGATACTTCCCGGCAGCTGAGCCGCCAGCCTCGGGAAGTGAAACGGGGGCCGCCGACGAAGCCGGCCCCCGTGGATGAATCGACGAACTCCCGCCGTCGAAACGAGCCAACGCCGCTGCCGCTTCCTGCCATGGGCTTTCGTTTGCGAGCGACGCACACGGCCAAGCAACTGCAAAGTCTCGGACCGCGTTACCTGAAGAGACGATCGAATGAACCACAGGTCGGTCTTTGGGGGCGCCTATTCCGCCAGCACGTCGACTCCCGGAAGCGACGCCATCCCCCGATCGAACGTCGCCAGCGACCGCCATCCCGCATTGCGGGACGCCGACCAAATCATCCCATCAGCGAAGCCAGCTCCGCGCACGCGCACACGCCGACATCAGCGCTTGGCCACCACGCCCCAGGCTTCCAGGTTGCGCAGCGATCGCTCGACCGACTCGAGCGGGGACGCCGTGGTGCAT
>CAZYBA010000415.1:2247-3009 GCA_964646105.1 uncultured Armatimonadia bacterium | reverse complement strand
CTCCGTTACGGGATCGCGGAGGGGAATCGGCTTTCCGGGACGCAGGTCTGTGTCGGAGATTGTCTTTTCGAGCAAGGTTCCCTCGAAACGACGATGGATTCCGCGTTGGTTGGTCAGTTGGCCGTCGTAGTTTTCGGTGGCGTGGAACGGAACATGCGCGTCCGCGACATAGTGCGACAGCATGGCGGTCTGGACCAGGACATCCTCGCGTCGACCATCCCGGAAAGCCCGCACCAATCGCCGCCAAACACGGTCGATGGTCCACGGGAGGACGCCATCGGTGCGCAGTTGTTCGTAACTGCGTTGGTTGAGCACACTCGGGAAATCGGCGGGAATGCGCAGTACATCGCCCCCAACACCGAAGTGCTCGGCATCGAGGAAGTGTCGTGGCGCCTCTGCGTTGTCGGGGCGGAGGCGAAGGCGGTCGGGGTGGGACGATGCGGTTGCGACCCATGCGGCGTGGGGTTGGAAAAATGTTCGGAGACGTTTGTCGGCCAGCGACTCCAGAGCAATTCGGGTGGTGTGCCGGTGCCCGTCGCCATCCCACCCGGCCACGGGCGAAGCCAGCGTGAGCAAGGCGGCGATTCCAGTGAAGAATGCGTACCTAGGAGAGTATGTGCAGCGCCAACGCGCGCAGGACTTTGTCATCATGTCGGATTTCCAGGGAATGGGGTCCGTGTGTACGGAATGTCGGCTTGAACAGTGCGAGGTCCAACTGAGCGGTCTCGCGCGGGTATTGGTCGAACGTCGGGACGGTGAACG
>CAZYBA010000415.1:0-2237 GCA_964646105.1 uncultured Armatimonadia bacterium | reverse complement strand
CCACCGATTGGTGGATCGATTGGCCGTCGGGATCGCGCAACTCGAGCGTCAAGGATTGGCCGGCACCCCTTTCGTCGGTATCGAAGCCTAGGTCGACAAAAACCGAGATACTGTCGAGAGCGGTGGGCAACGTGGGGAGGTGGATGTCTTCAAACAACCCCAACAGGTCAACCCGACCGTCTGGATGGCGCTGTAATCGATCGACGAGAAGGGCATTCAGAACTTTCATTGCGACTGACTCTCCCGCGAATAACGCGAGCGGTAGCGTCGGACGGAGCGTGTCAGCACCCATGACACCCATCCAGCGAAGACGAACATGCCGACAGAGGCCGCCCAGGCGAGACGTTTGTCAGGCAATTCGAGTGCGGACAAGAGTACCCAAGTCAGGATCGCCAGACTCGCGATCTGACGTGTCGCGTAGAAAACCAGCAGTGCGCGATCTCGTTTTTGAAGTCGGATGTTACGGTTCATGTTTGAGAGTCCGGATTGCCCTGCTCCTCGGACAGTGCCGCGATCGCGTCCTGACGATCTTTCCGGAGCTTTCGGTACTGGCGGATCACCAATCGATGAAGAATCAGCGATACGACAGCGAAGAGTACGACAGACGCCCACGACCGTGCGACGATGGCGCTGGCCAACAGGACATTGATCACCTGGGCTGCAATGAAGCGGCCGACCAAGGTCCAGAAATCGGTAGGGTCGGTCAGTGGTCCAGCCGAAGTTGCCCGGGTTTGTTGCTCCTGACTCAGCGTCGTGCCTCCGCCGCCCGCAGGACGGCTTCCTCGATCGGGACTGCCACATGGATGCCGAGAAGTTCCATTCGATGGTCCATGGCCATGCTGCGCAGATACTGGTGGATTTCACCCGCCGAAGGCAATACCGGCTCTGGAATCTCCTCCTCCGCTTCGGGTTTTCCCACGACAAAAGGGACACGGGGGGAAGGAAGGGTTTCGGTTTCCCAGTGATCCTGCTCGTCGACAATCTGAACCAGCGCGACCCGGCTTTCGCCCGCTACCAAAGCGGACAAGGCGCTCTCCCAGGCTCCGTTGCGGAAGTCGGAGATAACCAAGAGGAATGCGTCCGAACCACCGCGCAGGATCTGATTCCTCAGCGCGTAGCGGAAATGGCGTGTACCCCCCGGTCGAAACTCCTCGACGGACTCCAACCAGCGGGCAATCTGGCTGGCTTGTCGGAACAACGGACCTCGCCGACCCGTAACCGCGCCCACCGGCACCAGATGAACGGGAATGGATGCATGGAGCGCCGCACAACCGATCGCTGCGGCCAAGCGTTGTGCAAAAGCGAATTTGTCGGTCGGCACCGGCGGCGCATCCCCTGCGAACGTCATCGGCAACGAACCGTCGACAACAAAAACCAATGGTCCACGTCCCTGCTCGAGCAATTCCAGCACAAACTCGGAGAGCGGTTCCAGAGGGGGACGGTTCGCCCGCAGGCGCCGCTGGCGTAGCGCTGGGTTGAGCGACGGGAACGTCGTGCGGCGGTGCGGTTCCATTGCGGTTTGCAATCGTGACAGAAAATCTTCACTCAGAATCATGGGAACTAGGATCCGATTCCCCGCGCGGTGGCGAGTGGACTGGTCTCATCCAACATTTGGCGAGCGTGTCCCGCGTAGGGACTGTCGGGATAGAGGCGAAGGAATTCAGCCAGAACGGCACCTGCCGAATCCGGTTGTCGGAGATTGCGCAACTGGATTCGGGCGATACGCAGCAGCGCGGTCTCAGCTTCCCGTGTACCGGGAAATCTTTGGCAAATATCGGAGAGCATGGCCAGTGCCCTAGTCTCTTCGTGGGAATCCACATACCAACCCGCGGCAACCAGTGCGGCGGCCGGGGTCAGCGGGAGTCGGTGCAATTCGGACGCCCACCGTTGCATGATCGATTGCGAAAATGGTGTTCGAACGGTTGTCGTCAAGCGCAACAACACGACCGAAACCTCCCTCCCGGCAACTTCGAAATGACGGGCAGCGATGCAGGCCTCCGCAAGCGCCGCATGCGCTTCCAGATCGTCGGGACAGGACTCCAGTACCGTCCTCCAGAGATGGATGGCGACATCATGTCGTCCCGATGCCGACGCGTCGATCGCGTTCTCCCGCAATTGCGAAATCCGTTGCTGTCGGTGGATCCCCAGCAGCATCGCGGTGGCTCCCCCGGCTGTGGCTCCCGCCAAGTGGGCGAGCGCCGTCGAGCGATTTTCCGGCATCAAAAACAGGGCCACGG
>CAZYBA010000414.1:2495-3010 GCA_964646105.1 uncultured Armatimonadia bacterium | reverse complement strand
GCTTGCCGCGGCAACCAAGGACCCATTCCCGCTCATCCCGAGGGAATTCACTTGAAAATCGCTCTCTGGATAGGACAGGGTCCAGACGGAATTGCCCTCGAAGTCAATCGCGCGAAACTGTCGGGCGGTCGCGTCGGCAACGACCATGGTTCCGTTTTCGAGTACCGCTACGGGATTCCAATTCCCGGAGGTACCGGTGCTCCGATCTTTGATATGGGTTCCATCAGCGGCATAGGTGCGAACTCGATGGAAGGTGCGCTCGTGAATATGGATTCGATCGGACGAGTCAACGTCCATCGCGTTGATTTCGGTAACCAGTTGGGGTGAGTACTCCACCGTTGTCCGCACCAGATCCGCCCGGTAGTTCTGGGCGAACGCGGTGCTCGCGAGGAAGCAGGTGAACAGCGTCAAGATCCAATGCAACCGGCTTGACCGAAAGACGCAGGCGACAGCATCGGTTCGCATCCCGGCCAACTTGAAACTCCGCCCAGTGGCGGGGCGGTCAATGAAACGGC
>CAZYBA010000414.1:0-2485 GCA_964646105.1 uncultured Armatimonadia bacterium | reverse complement strand
CAAACATCGGAAGTCTCCTGGGGCGGACGAAGGACCGTGCGCTGGTCGTGGTCGGTCGGAAGGCGACCGAAAGGACCATCGCGCCCATTCCTCTGGCATCCGAGCAGTATCACCTGCAGTTGTCGTTCGCATCCCGCCCGATGCAGGGGTTGCTCTTCCCAGCAGGATTGACCCAGCGTTGCCACCACGGCAAACAACCACGCTCACAGAATTTATTGTCAATAATTGACACTAACGCTTAGAAGGTCTCCGTCTTATCGGGTGCGGAACGACTCTTTCCGGTTAAAAACACGTAATCCTTACAGGGCGAAACCGGCGCATGACCCGACGCCCGTTCAGGACGGATCGCGCCCCCATGCGTCCACCGCGACCGCAGTCCTGCAACCCCGGGCATCAGCCCCCTCGGAAAATGCACCAAAATACGGAACGCGAACACCCCGAGCGTTGACAGTCGTGGACTACGTTTCCATCCCACCCGCAACGTCAACCAGACACACTTGCAACCGACCCGCTCGCGAACACCGGATTCGATCAGGATTTCCGCGCACCAACCGCGAAAGCCCCCACTCCGGCCGCCACCGCCGCCGCGAAGAACAACGGGTCCTGCTCCACCGACCGGCCCATGGTGGTGGGACGCAACCCCGAGACAAGCAGTCGTTCCATCCCGGCGGTTGTCGGAACAACAACCATTTCATGACGCACCGCGATCGCAGACGTCCGGACTGTCTCCTGCAACGTCGGAAACTCCTCCGGGACCGCAACCACTCCCGATCGCGCCGACAAACGCCCCAACGCCGTCACACTGTGGTGGGAAAGCCCACGATGGCGATCCCGCGGGTCGGCGTCCGAACAACGCAGCACACCAACCCCGCCCGCCCCGAGAGCGAGCGCCGTATCCAGCCACGTCCCCTGCTCAATCCCCGAGAATCCCAGCGCAGTACCGGTTCCCGCATTCCCCGGACCCGGAGACACCACCACAACGTCGGCGGAAAGCAGAACCGCCCCAGCCTGGAGCGCCGAGGCGAGACTGACACACTCCAGATCCCCCCCGAACGCTTGCCCGCAAGTGATTGTGCAGTCCAACCACCCGATCGAACGCATCTTGCGGACGAGGTCCGAGAACGCCAAGGGGAGAGCCGCGGTATCGGTTTGCACCAACACCACCCGCGCGCCGGGGAACACCGACTTGACCCCCGCCACTACCCCAGCGATCTGGCTGTGCAACCCACACACCACCACCGCCAAGCCGCTCAGTTCCGGGAACTCCGCCATGCGCGCGTCAAACTCCGCAGGAGCCACCGCATGCTGGCCCGGCGTATACCGCAGCTTCACAATGTGCTCGTCACCGACCGGCTCGATCTCGGCCTGGTCGGAATCCACCGCCATCACCCAGTCGAAACCACCCGTCCCGAGCTTCAGTGCCGTTGCCGTGGTGTTGAGCAAGACACGATCGCCCACCGCAACCGAGCCGACTATGGCGGTGAGGGCCACCGAACGACGGATACCATCCTCGTTTTGCGCCTGAACATCCAGAAAAACCGCACCGTTTTCGACCCGGGCAATGCGGGAAACAATTCCCCAGAGCCGGTCGCAGCGGGCCATGGGTCAGGACGCCTGATCGCGGGTGGCGAGCGCACGACGGTAGACCACCGCCATGGCGGCGAACGCTCCGCCGAAAAGAGCCGATACAACAGCGGCGATCGTTGACGCACGACGCGCCGCGGAAAACGCCTGACGCGGTTCGTGCGCGGTTGCGATCTTCTGCTGCAAAGCGCGCATCTTGACTTGCGCCTCATCGGCGTCGATCAATTTCTTGTCGAGATCGCGACGCAGTTCCCGGAGCAAGCCGACCTCACGGTCGACCGTCGATCGGCGCCCGGACGCGTACCCGATGCCGCCGATCATGACGGTGCTCACCAACGTGAACAGCAGCGCGCCCGCCATCGCCTTGCCGACAGCGCCACGCGGCGGGGCGGCGAGTTGACCGCGTCCGGACGCTGCCCCGATGCCCGATCCGACAACCAGTCCAACGACAATTCCGACCAGCCAACCCCACCCGGTCAGCCACGGTTCCGGATACGGGGTGCAGGGCAGCCAAATGGAAAGGCCGCGGTCGAGGAAAAGCCCAAGGGCTCCCCCGACCACGGCCACAAGCACCGGCATCACCGGCATAATCTGCAGCGCTTCCGACCCTACGAGAGGGTCTTGGCCTTTTCGACCACTTCTTCGATGCCGCCGACCATGTAGAACGCCTGCTCCGGCAAATCGTCGAACTTGCCTTCGAGGACTTCGTTGAACGAACGGACTGTTTCCTCGCGGGAGACAAACTTGCCGGCGATACCGGTGAATGCTTCGCCGACGAAGAACGGTTGGGAGAGGAAGCGCTGGATCTTGCGGGCCCGCGCGACAATCAACTTGTCTTCATCTGACAATTCATCCATACCAAGAATGGCGATGATGTCCTGAAGTTCCTTGTAGCGCTGCA
>CAZYBA010000413.1:0-3013 GCA_964646105.1 uncultured Armatimonadia bacterium | reverse complement strand
TGAGCAGACGGATCCGACGGGCCCGTCTTCCGGGGTGTTCCGTTGCCTCCGCGGCGGGTCCTGGTACTTCTTCAATCCGGACCTCTTCCGGTGCGCGTATCGCGACGGGAACGTTCCGGATCTCAGGCTCGACCTCCCCGGCTTCCGCCTCGCCGCTGGACCGGCCGAATCCATCCGCTCATCCCCGCCGCTTGGCGGCGCTTTCGGCGCCGAGCAGGCGTGTTCCATGCGGCGGGGCTTGGACGTTGAAATTCCCGCAGCGCGGGCCGGGTTTTTCGGGGATGTTCAGGTAGCCTTCCGGCGAACACGCGGCCGATTTTTGACATCCCCGCACCACCCCACCCACCGCCACCGCGTGTAGAATGGGCGCATGACTGCGCTCTCTGTCACCCTGCTCCTCGCCGGAGCCCTCGGCACCGTCGCCCCCGCACAAAAGCCCGCCAAGCCCGAACCCCCCAAGTTCTGGGTCCGCACCGGATACAAGGTCGAAGTGGCCGCCGAACTGCCCCGCGCCCGCTTCCTCGAATTCGGCGACGACGGCACCCTCTATGTCAGCCGCGACTCCACCCGCGACATTGTCGCCTTCCGCGACAAGAACAAGGACGGTTTCTACGAAACCCAGGAAGTCTTCGTGTCCGGCAAAACCCAGGTCGCCGGCATGAGCTTCGAAGGAGGATGGCTCTGGTACACCCAGTCCGGCGCCATCTGGAAGGCACGCGACACCAACAGCGATGGCAAGGCCGACGAAGATGTCGCTGTCATCCCCGAAGGGCAACTCCCCTCCGGTGGCGGACACTGGTGGCGCCCCATCGCGGTCACCGCCGAACACATCTACACCGGCATCGGGGACGCATCCAACGCGTCCGAGCCCGGCGAAACCGAACGCCAGCAAATCTTCCGCTTCAACAAGGACGGCTCCGGCAAGACCCCCTGGTCGAGCGGCGTGCGCAACTCCGAAAAACTGCGCCTGCGACCCGGCACCACCGAACTCTGGGGAGTCGACCACGGCTCCGACGACTTCGGACGCGAACTCGGCGAATCCAAGGCCAAGCAGCCTGTCTCCGACACCAACCCGCCCGACGAATTCAACCGCTACGACCAAGGCAAGTTCTACGGACACCCGTGGGTGCTCGGCTATGGGGTCCCGCGCTACGAATACCTCGAAAAGCCCGACCTGCTCGACATCGCCGCACGCACGGTGCTGCCGCAGTGGAACTTCGAAGCCCACTGCGCCGCCAACGCGTTCACGTTCATCGCCGGCAAGAAGCACTTCCCCGCCGATCACACCGGCGATGCGTTCATCACCACCCGCGGATCCGGTGGACGCAACCCCAAGGTCGGCTGCTCCATCGAACGCGTCCTCTTCGACAAGGAAACCGGCAAGCCGTACGGACAACTGCGCATCGTCGGCTGCATGGAAAACAACAACTTCCTCGCCCGGCCGGTCGACTGCGTCGAAGCCCCCGACGGAACCCTGCTTTTCTCCGACGACACCGGCGGAAAAATCTTCCGAATCCGCTATGTGGGCAAGAAATAGCGTCACCCTCGGACTGCTCGGGTCCGTGCTGGCCGCCTCGGCCGCCGGACCCCCTGCCCCGAAGGCGCCCGCCAAGCTGCCCCCCGCACCCCGCGGCCCGGTCGCGGTCTACGACATCGCCTGCCTGCGCTGCCACGGACCCGAAGGCGTCAACTACGGCCCGACCTTCGGCAAGGCCCTCACCGACAAAGTCCTACGCCAAGCAGTGGTCGACATGAAGGACGGCAAGGGCAATATCGAACTCACCGAAACCGAGATCGACGCCCAGACGGCCTACCACCGCGCCATCATCCTGCGCGAACCGTTTGTGGCGGTCACAGTCGCCACCCGCGAACGACTCGCCGGAGAGTGCTCGGAAGACGCCGTGGTGAGTGTCACGGTCGACGGCAAACCGGTGAATGTCCGCCGAAACGGCTACCGGTGGGACTGCTCCGTCAAACCCGGCAAGCGGGAAGTGGTTGCCAAACTGGGCAACCGCACCACCCGCCTCAATCCCGACATCGAAACGTTCTCCCACCGCAATCCGCTCCCGGATCCCAAACCCTGACCATGGCCGAAATCCTTGTCACCGGTGGGGCGGGAGTCGCGGGATCCCGCACGGCAAAGCACTTGGTCGCCGCCGGACACCGCGTCCGCCTCGCCGACACCGCCCAATGCCCCGCACTTCCCGGCGCCACCGTCCTGCGCTGCGATACCCGCTCCCGGGAGGACGTCGACCGTGCCGTTTCCGGATGCGACGCCGTGGTGCATTTGGCCGCATGGCACTGCGCCCATGTGCCGCCGGTCAGCGACAGCACGATTTTTGCAGTCAATGTCGACGGAACCTTTGAAGTGCTCGAGGCCTGCCGACGCCACGGGGTAAGAACCGTGGTTTACGCGTCGTCAATGGCCTACGGACACGGCTCCGTCTACTCGGTCACCAAGGTGATCGGGGAGGATCTGGGACGTTGCCTGCACGAACGCACCGGAATTCCGGTCGCGCTGCTGCGGTACCACGATTTCGTTCCCAAGCCCTATCTGGCGTTTGGCGCCAAGCTGCTGCGCAACGGGGTCGATGCCGAAGATGTTGCGCGGGCGAATGTCGCCGCCGTCGAGCGCGGTTTGGAAAACGCCTACGGACTGTTCCGCACGATTGTCCACACCGACCACGGCATGCCGGCGGACATTCGATCGGACTTCCGAAATCGGGGCATGGATTGGTGCGAGAACCGCGTGCCCGGCTCCGCGGAATTGATCCGGCGATGGGCGATCGACCTTCCCGAAACGGTCGAACAGCACGACCTGGGCGAGGCGCGCCAAGTGCTCGGTTGGGCGCCCGAAGTCGGCTTCTCTGAGTTTCTGAACGATCTGAAAAGGCGAACCGCGAACGGCGAGCCGTTGGAGCAACTCTGGGCGCCCGGCAGCCTGAAGGGTGTGCTGCCGATGCCGCCGACTTTATCCGGATAGCCTCGCGAGAGCCCGGTATTTTCGATGTTG
>CAZYBA010000412.1:0-3028 GCA_964646105.1 uncultured Armatimonadia bacterium | reverse complement strand
TTCGTAACGACTCGAGAAGTGGGTGAGCAACATCTCGCGAACCTGCGCGCCACGGGCGAGCTTTGCCGCGGACAACGCTGTGGAGTGGGACGCACGCTCCGCCAAAACCCGGTCGTCGTTGGAATACGTCGCCTCGTGCACCAACAGGTCGGCCTTACGCGCCAGCGAGAGCAACTCCTGCGACCACGCCGTATCGCCGCCGAAGACGACACCCCGCCCGGGTCGTTCCGGACCGACCAACGAGGAACCGTCCACCACACGACCGTCGTCGAGGGTGACTGTCTCGCCGCGCTTCAACCGGCCGTAGAGCGGTCCCTCCGGGATTCCCAGGGCCCGGGCGCTCTCGATGTCGAAACGGCCGGGTTGGTCGTGCTCCTGAACCCGGTATGCCCAGGCTTCAATCCGGTGCCGCACCGGCGCGGCGCTCACGAAGAATCCGCCATCGTCGAACAACACCCCGGCCTGCGTCGCCTCGATGTTTACGGGAAAACCAAACCGCATCGCGGTCGCGCGCAATGTCGCCTTCAGCCAAGGCTCCAGCGCCTCTGGACCGTGGATCGAAACCGGCGATGTCCCGCCCAAGGCCAACGCACGGGAGGCCAGCAGGCCAGGCAGACCGAAGCAATGGTCCCCGTGCAGGTGCGTGATGAAAATCCGCGTCAGGTTGCTCAGACGCAGGTGTTGGCAACGCAGGATTTGGTGCTGGGTTGCCTCGCCGCAGTCGACCAGCCACCACTCCGAGCGTTGGGGAAGCTGCAATGCCACCGCGGATACATTGCGCGCGCGGGTCGGCGCTCCCGAACCGGTCCCCAGGAACGTCAACTCCACGCCGTCATTGTATCGTCGCGCCGAGGGCGCATTTCCGGGTGTGTTGCCGGAGCAAGCCAATGCTCTCGAATATGAGGAAACCCAGGCCGGGATCCGGAGGGCTCCCCCGGTGGGAGTTACGATTATTCCGGTTTCGTTACCAGCGGGGGCAGAACGTCCTCGAGTGCCGCACGGAGGGCAGCCACTGCGGTATCGGGCGGTCCGTCCAGGCTGCAACCCGCCGCCAAGCGATGGCCTCCGCCGCCGAAACGCGCCGCCACCGCCGAAACATCCACTCCGGCACGGGAACGCAGGCTCACCCGCAGCTTCCCGGACTCGCGTTCGCGAAGCACAATTGCCACCAGCGCCGTATCAACCACCCGCAACGACCCGACAATTCCCTCGGTGTCACGGTCTTGGCCGTTGAATTCCCGGAAATCCGCCTGTGTCACCACCGTCCACACCACCCGACCGTCGTCACTGCGACACATGTTCTCGAGCGCCCGCCCGAGCAGTTTCTGGCTGGAATAATTTCGACGTTCGTAAACGTTTTCGAAAATCCGGTCCGGTACCGCGCCGGCTTCCACCAACGCCGCCCCGATGAGCATGGTACGCGGCGTGACATTGGTGAACCGGAACCCGCCCGTGTCGGTCAGGACACCGCAGTGCAGGCATTCGGCGATCTCCGCAGTGATGCCCACCCCCAGCGCGTTCACCAGGTCGAACACCAATTCCGCGGTGGCGGAGGCAGTCGAATCCAGCAGTTGGATGTCTCCGAATCGTCCCGCGGTCACATGGTGGTCGATGTCCATCAAGACCGGCGCCGACTCCAGCACGGCTGCGCTCGCCCCGGTACGCAGCAAATCCCCCGAATCGAGCCCGATTGCCAAATCGAAATCGCGGCGCTCGGTGGTGGAAACAATCTTCTCCGACCCCGGCAGGAACACCAACGTCTCCGGAACTGCGTCCGCGCTCAGCATCACCACATCCTTGCCGAGAGCCTCGAGCGCGAGTCCGAGTCCGAGCAGCGACCCCAACGCATCCCCGTCCGGGTTGATATGGCACGCCAGCACCACCGAGCGGGCCGATTGGATTGCGGCCACCGCGGCACCCAACGATTCCCGCGGCACCGACGGGACTTGCACAGTCGACATGGCCGGAGTGTACCTGTCTGCCGGGACTGTCACCAATTGCAGATAATGCAGTCAGCCGTCTCCGGGGGGCGCATCACCCTTCGTCCGCCGCGGCCCATGCCAACCCGAGCGTCAGCGCCGACGTCGCCCGCGCCGGGTGCCGCGCAGCAACTCCTTGGCGCTTTCGATCTCGGCGAGCCGGGCATAGGGATCCTTTGGGTTCTGTTCTTCCTCGCGCAGCAGTTGCTCGTGCAACGCCTGAATGCGTTTCCAAATCCGTGCCGCGCGCCAGGTCAGCCAAACAATGACCGGCAGGCCCACCGCCCAAGTGGCAATGCGGACAACAGTCCAAACGTCCATACGTTTCAGCATACCGGCTCTTGTTGCCGGGGTGTCGCATTCGTAACGCGTCCTCGTTCCCCTACCGGTTCGTCATGCCGCAGGGCCTGGAAAAGAGGATGCGCCGCGCCTCGGATCGAAACGACAATCGACAATGGGACGATTTTCCGTTTTCCGTCTGGTGCCGCGGTTGATAGAGACCGTGGTCACGCCGGTGGCGCTTGGCGCAGCGGTTTCGGCCGGAGCGGTGGCGTTCTTCCTCAACCTCGCCGACGACCTGCGTGGTCAGGATGGAGTCTGGCGTTTCGACCACGACGGACTCAACCTCGGCAAGTCGTTGCGCACCCGCGAGCGCACTCTGGTGGCACGCCGGGTTTCCGATCTCGCCCGCCCGGATGTGATGTCCGGCCTCGGTGCGGTCTGCATCCTGATCGCCTGGCGCAGCCGACGTTTCCGCCAGGAAGCCATCCTGATGTCCGCCACCCTGGCCGGCGGCGGGGCGATCATCGGGACCATCAAGTACCGGTACGCCCGCGAACGTCCCCCGCTTTGGGAAGCCCTCGCGACCGAGGAGACATTCAGTTTTCCGTCCGGACACTCGTTCATCTCGCTTTGTTTTTACGGCACCCTTGCGTACTGGTGGATGAAGGGCCACGGGCTGCTGGCCCGGCTCGGGATCGGGACATTGGCCACCGGCTTCATCGCGTTGGTCGGAGCCAGCCGGGTTTATCTGGGCGTGCATTATCCGA
>CAZYBA010000411.1:733-3030 GCA_964646105.1 uncultured Armatimonadia bacterium | reverse complement strand
ACTTCGGTGGCCACGTTCAACCCGATCATGGGGTTTCTGTTCGGGCTCGGGGGACTCATCATCTGGTACGCAGGCGGGCGTCAGGTTCTTGGGGACAAGATGACCCTCGGCACCTTGATGGCGTTCTTCAGCTATCTCGGGATGTTCTACGGACCGGTTTCCGCACTGAGCATGTTCTCCAACTGGGTGACCGGGTTCCTCAGTGCAGGACAGCGAATATTCGATGTCTTGGACGCGTCGGTGACGGTACAGGATCCCGAGTCTCCCGTGGCGGTCCCGCGGATCCGTGGCGAGATCGAGTTCAAGGACGTGGTTTTTGGTTACGATCCGTACCACCCGATCCTGAAAGGGGTCAGCTTTCGAATTCAGCCCGGGCAGTTCGTCGGGGTGGTGGGGAAAAGCGGTTCCGGCAAGACAACCTTGGTGAACCTGATCATCTGCACCGCGACATCGCGCTCGTGCTGCAGGAGCCGTTCCTGTTCAGCGCGACCATTGCCCAGAATATTGCGTACGGTCGGCCGGATGCGACTTTTGCAGACATTGTCGACGCGTCGAAGGCGGCCAACGCCCACGACTTCATCACGCGCCGTGCGGGAGCCTACGACACCAAGCTGGGCGAGCAGGGCGCCGGACTGTCGGGCGGCGAGCGGCAGCGCATCAGCATTGCCCGTGCCTTGCTCTGCGACCCGCGCATCCTGATTCTGGATGAAGCGACATCCTCAGTCGATACCGAATCGGAGCAAGAAATCCAACGGGCGTTGGCGACGTTGTGCAAAGGACGAACGACGATTGCGATCGCGCACCGATTGTCGACGTTGAAGAATGCGGACTGGATCTATGTGGTGGATCAAGGCCGCATCGCCGAGTCGGGAACTCACGACCAGTTGATGGAACTTGGAGGCATTTACCATCGGTTGGTCAAGATACAGACCGAATTGACTCGCCTGGAGGCATAAGTATGGCCGCGACAAACTCTCCGACGCTGCGCGGGACCGGTGCCCGTCGACTGGATCCGAACTCCATACACCTGTGGATCGGCGACCACGGCTCGTTGCACTGCGCTGTCGATGGTCAGGAATTCGCCGGGGTGTTCGCAGTCCGCTTGTCTCCGATCCGACACCCCGACCACTTTGTCTCGTTATGCCATACGGACGATCAAGACCGTGTGAAGGAAATCGGGGTGATCGAGGATCCGTCCTTCTTGGATCCCGATGTGTTGCAATTGGTGAACGACTCTCTTGGCAGGCACTATCACGAACAGGTTGTCGAGCGAATCCATAGGGTTCGACTGGAGCATGGTTTGTTGTTCATCGACGCGAGCACGGGCCGGGGTCGCGAGGAATTCGTGCTGCCGTGGCGCCACGACCGTGCCGAGGAATACGATGAACACGGCAAGGTTCTCTTGGACGCGCTCGACAACCGGTTTGTCATCCCGGACCTGCGCTCCCTTCCCGAGAAGGACCGGATGGAACTCACCCGTTTCATCTACTGGTAGGCGCTGAAATTGGTGTCCTGGAGGATTCATCGTTGAATCCTGCGATTCAATCGGAGAGGTACCAGCCAAGCGGTCATGACTGGGACGGAGGGACAGATGGTCACAACGATTCGATCGATTCGCGACGTCGAACATCTCGAAGAACTGCTGTCGGAACCATCCGACGGAGTCATCGAGACAATGTCTGGCCTGGAAGGCGACATTCTGATTCTGGGCGCCGCGGGCAAGATGGGACCGAGTCTTGCGCGGATGGCGAGGCGGGCATCCGACGTCGCCGGGGTCAAAAGGCGGGTGATCGCGGTCTCGCGGTTCCAAACCCCGGGAATTCGTGAAAACTTCGAACGCCACGGCATCGAGACCATTGCTGCGGACCTCCTCGACAAACAGGCACTGGACGCGCTTCCCGATGCCCCCAACATCGTGTACATGGCCGGGATGAAGTTCGGGTCGACCGGCAATGAACCAACCACGTGGGCTATGAACGCGTTTCTGCCGGGTATGGTCTGTGGACGTTGGACGGGAGCAAGGATCGTCGCCTTTTCGACGGGCAATGTCTATCCGCTGACACCGGCCACGCACGGCGGAAGCCGGGAAACGGATCCGGTGGAACCGGTGGGCGAGTACGCCATGAGTTGTCTCGGCCGGGAGCGGATCTTCCAATTCTTCGCCCAAACCACCGATTCGTCCGTCGCGTTGTTGCGCCTCAACTACGCCACCGAACTGCGCTACGGGGTCGCAGTCGATATCGCAAGCAAGGTCTGGACTGGCAGACCAGTTCCAGTGTCGATGGGCTGTGCGAACA
>CAZYBA010000411.1:0-723 GCA_964646105.1 uncultured Armatimonadia bacterium | reverse complement strand
CATTCTCTGGCAGGGAGACGCCAACGCCATGGCATTGCAGGCGTTCGATCTCGCGGAATCACCGGCCCGAATCCTCAATCTGGCCGGTCCGGAACTGGTTTCCGTGAGGCGAATGGCCACCGAATTCGCGTCCATTTTCGGCAAGGACGTTCAATTCGAGGGCGAGGAAGCGCCGACGGCATTGTTGTCGAATGGCCAATTGCTTCTCGGACATTGCGGTAATCCGCGGGTTCCGGTCCACACCCTGTTGCACTGGATCGCCGACTGGGTGCGACGCGACGGAGCATCGCTCGGCAAGCCGACGCATTTCGAGGCACGCGATGGAAGGTTCTGAACTGAGACGGCGGCTGGCCGAAGGTCTCGCCATACCCGCGCATCCGCTAGCGCTCGACGCGTCCCGCCGCTTGGACGAACGTCGCCAACGAGCACTGTCTCGTTACTACATCGCCAGCGGGGTCGGCGGGCTGGCCGTCGGTGTTCACACAACTCAATTCGCGATCCGCGACCCGAAAGTCGGTTTGTTCGAACCGGTGCTAAATCTGGCCCGAGAAGAAATGGACCGGGGTGACGCCCTGTCGGGACGCCCGCTCGTGCGGGTGGGGGGCATTGCCGGAAAGACCCAGCAGGCGACGGGAGAAGCCGAAACGTTGCGTCGGCTCGGGTACCACGCCGGACTCCTTTCGCTCGCGGCCATGAGCGACGCAGACGATGCCGAATTAATGG
>CAZYBA010000410.1:0-3041 GCA_964646105.1 uncultured Armatimonadia bacterium | reverse complement strand
TTCGTGAAGCCGACGGGACCCCGCACGATATGTTCGTCAACCGCAATCCGGAAGTCCGTCTTGCATTCGGGTTCTTCGGCCTGTACGAGCGGATCGCCGCCGAGTCTGGCGGGATGTTCCGCTTGACACGAACGGTTCGACCTTGGGAGTTCCGTTTCGAACCGCTCGACGAGGCGCATGCCGATGTTGTGGTAGACGAAACCCGAATGTCTGAACTCGCATCGTTGCGCGACCATGTGGAGGAATCCGGCGACCTCGATGCGTATCCCAAGGGTGTGTCGTTTGTCCGCATCATGACCGAGGTCAATCTGGTGCGGCGTGTCACCCGGCGCAAGTTGGCGTCCATCCTGTCCAATTACTTCTGTTTCGCGCAAAAGGCCGGCACCTTGCTGTGGCGTTTTGATGCGAAGAAGCGTGAGATGGGAACGGACCGTACCAAGCGCAAGTACATCAAGCGGTGAGACGCACGCCGGTGGCACGAAAACGTGGTGGAAAGCCGTCCGGGAGCCGTTGGATCCGGGTCCTGAAGGGGTTTCAGATCGCGTGGATTGCCACCTGTGTCGCCCTGGCGGTCGGTGTCTTGTTCATCGGCTTGCGCTTACGTCCCATCCTGCGTGGTCTGCCTCCTGTCGCGGATGTCAAGAAGGGCAAAGTCGAGTCGACCACCATCATCTATGCAGCGGACAAGGATCCGGCGACAGGGCAGTTGTACGAACTGGGTCGGGGTTCGGATCGCTTTCAGGAGTTTGTTCCCCGGGAACGGATCCCGACAGCCCTTCGGAATGCGACCGTTGCGATCGAGGACGAACGTTTCTACCGCCATCGGGGTATCGATCCATGGGGGATTGTCCGCGCCCTGGTGCGCAATGTCGAGGTGCAGCGTCTCAGTGAAGGCGCTTCCACCATCACCCAGCAGCTGGTCCGCAACATCCTCCTGACCCGTCGCAAGACGCTCGACCGGAAACTGGCGGAGGCGGTGCTCGCGCTGCAGCTGGAGGTGGCGTTCACCAAGGACCAGATCCTCGACAAGTATGTCAACGAGGTCAATTACGGGGGAAACATCTACGGGGTCGGAGCGGCGGCCCGCTATTATTTCGGCAAGCAAATCGAGGATCTCTCGATCTCGGAATGTGCGTTGCTCGCCGGTCTTCCGCAACGTCCATCGGCAACCTATCCGTTCCGACATCCGGACGCGGCCTTGCGGCGACGGGATGTGGTCCTCGCGAAGATGCGGGAGTTGGGTTATCTGAGGGCGGACCAGGAGATTGTCGAGCGCGAACGACCGATCGTCTTCCTCAAGAATCCTCCCGCGCGGGCGCAGCGCTTCCGGGCCCCGCACTTCACCAACTGGGTGCTGCGCGGATTGGTCCGGCGTCACGGCAAAGATCTCGTGTACCGGGGAGGATTGAGGATCTACACAACCCTGCACTGGAGCATTCAGCAGGAAGCCGAACGCGTGTTGCGGGAAGGTGTTCGCGATGCCGCGGATGCCGGAGTGACCGAAGGGGCATTGGTCTCGATGGACCCCAGCTCGGGGGACATCGTCGCCATGGTGGGGAGCACCGACTACGACCGTGTCGAATACAACTACGCGCTGGGTCGCAGCCAACCGGGATCGACATTCAAACCCATTGTCTACGGGGCAGCGTTCGCGTCCGGCAAATTCACCCCCGATTCATTCCTGGTGGACGGTCCGGTGACGATCGGCGACTGGAGCCCGCGCAACTACGGCGGACGTTACTCCTACGGCAGCATGTCCATCCGCAGTGCGGTAGCGTCGTCGAAAAACACCATCCCGGTCAAGGTGGCCCGTGAGATCGGTATCGACAGGGTCATCGAATTCGCGCGCAAGGTGGGAATCGATTCTCCGTTGAACCGCGACCTGACGCTGGCCTTGGGGACGTGCGAGGTAACGCCGTTGGAGATGAATACGGCGTATTGTTTGTTCGCGAACGGTGGGGATCAGGTGAAGGCGAACCCGTTGGGGCGCGTGATCGACTCCACCGGCGAGATCGTGGAGTCAAATTCCGGTCGGGGGAGCAAAGCCGCCGTCGGCGCCGGGGTCATCCGGCATGTCGACCAATGCCTGGAAGCCGTGGTCGATTACGGTACCGCGTCCGGATCACGCGATGTGCAAGCCGTCGACGGTGCCCGTGGCAAGACCGGTACGACATCCGACAACAAGGACGCGTGGTTTATCGGTTATTCTCCCCAGTTGGTAACGACAGTCTATGTCAATGGGGCTCGGCGTTCGATCGTCCGGGGCAAATCCATCGTTCGATACGTTCCCATGCAGGGGGTTACCGGCGGACAGGTTTGTGCCCCGATCTGGGGCAAGTTCATGAAGGCCGCGATCCCCCTCTTCAAACAGGCTGGATCGGGCAACGGGGATCCGTTCGACGGCATTCGTGCCGGAGTCGAAGTGGTCGGAATCGAATCCGCGGCCAAGGCGGAACCGGCAAGTCCGGTCAAACCGTCGGGACCGGGTTCGCAAGTCCCGGCCGATCCGCAACCGGAGGGAACCGGTACCGAGGACGGCGGGCCCGTGTCGGAAGGAGTCGAAATCGACACCCCGTTACCGGGAACCGCAGCTTCCACGCCACCGGTCGTTTCTTCCAATCCGCCCCCGGGGGTCCGCGCGGCAACGACGGAAACCCCTTCCGCGGGCATTTCGACATCCGCCAAGCCGACGGTTTCCGGATCTGGTCCGACGCCCTCCGCGGCACCGCCCATCCCTCGGACACCGGTCCTGTCGCCAACCCTGAACGATGTACTGATCTGTGCGGATAACGGTTTGCTGGCAAACGACTTCTGTCCGGAGGCGTTGCGCCGCCGTCTAGCCCCGGCCAAGGTGCCCAAGCGGACGTGCAAGACCCACGGTCCGCGACCGGACGAACGGTGAGGCGGGTGTTTGGATTTGGTCGCCGAAAGAGCCCGCGGCCGCGCTATCGGCCGTCTCGACCCGATCCGGTCCGTTTCGAACGCTTGGCAGACCGGGAAACGCCACGGGAAGCCGAACTGGACCTGCCCAGACTCTTTGT
>CAZYBA010000409.1:0-3047 GCA_964646105.1 uncultured Armatimonadia bacterium | reverse complement strand
CGTTCGCACCGTTGTCAAAACCAATTTCGAGGGCATCCGCGGGGCGGGCCAGTCAATCTATCCCTGCCCATCCGGTCGACCGGGCACTGCAGAAGGCAACCGGACTTCCGCCCGGGCCGACTGCGGACCGCCGGACGTTGCTGCGGCGCCTCACCTACACGCTCGCCGGTCTCCCGCCAACCCCTGCCGAGACGGCGGCCTTCGTCGCCGACCGAAGGCCCGACGCGTACGAACGTCAGGTCGAACGCCTCCTGGCATCCCCGCGCTACGGCGAAAAGTGGGGGCGCAAATGGCTCGACATCGTCCGTTACGCCGACACCGCCGGCGAGAACAGCGACCATCCGGTCGTGGACGCGTGGCGGTACCGCAACTGGGTGATCGACGCGTTCAACAGGAACACCCCGTACGACGAATTCATCCGCTTGCAGATTGCGGGAGATTTGCTGCGCAAGGACGCCGGCGATGCAGCGTACGCAGAGGGGATTGTGGCGACCGGATTCCTGGCGATCGCACGCCGTTTCGGGCACGAGATCGAACAAGACCACCACCTGACTCTCGAGGACACCATCGACACGTTCGGCAAGGCCGTCCTCGGCCTGACCGTCGGCTGTGCACGTTGCCACGACCACAAGTTCGAACCAATTTCCCAGCGCGACTACTACGCGCTCTACGGCATCTTCGACAGTACGAAATACCCGTTCCCGGGCTGCGAACCCCAGCAACAGCCGCGGGACATGGTGCCGTTGGTGCACCCCTCCCGCAAAGCGGGCGTGGACGCGGAGCGGAAGCGGCGTCTCGACGATTGGCAACGTCGTATGGATGCGGCGACTGCCAATCAGGCCGGGTTGCTCGCACAATGGACTGGCGCCCTCGCCGATCCGGTTCGGGTGGTAGGGGCAGGGGACGTCCCCGACAACACGACGGTTCGGTTGGGTGCCGGTACGCCCGGGCGTCCGATCGCGCTGCGCCGCGGCGACAGTTTGGTGCTTGTCGTGGGGCCGAAGTCCGGCCACGGCGCCGATACCACCCGGTTGAAGGCGACCATTGCCGAGGTTTCCAGGAAACGACGCCAATGGTCGACCGATGCGCTGATCGACAAGTTGCCCGGCAATGCGGCGGTGGTCGAGAACGACGGCAGCCGGTGGGCGTTCCTCGACCTGCAAGGCGCCCCGCGGTTGTTGCCGGAACGCCTCGACGGGATCGACGGCCAGCAAGATCTGGTCGGGTGGCGCAACACCGATACGCCGTCGGTGTTCGCGAACCGCTCCAAGCAATCGGTGTCGGTGTGGACCGTCTTGCCCCCGCGGACATTGTTCGTGCATCCCGGCGCCAAGGGGCCGGTGGGGGTGGTATGGTCGGCGCCGGCCGACATGGACGTGGTGATCGACGGCGAGATCGGCGATGTCCACGCGCACGGCGATGGAGTCGACTGGAAACTGGTGCATGTCCCAGGCGACGGCACCGGCCGCGACACGCTGGCCGCGTGGCTGGAAGCCGAGCGTGGGTTGGTTGACTTGGCGCGGGAGCGGCAATCCTACGAAACGCTCGGAATGGATGCCGCGTACGCGGTGCGGGACGGGGCGGTTCGTGACGCACGCCTGCATCGCAAAGGCGACCCCTCCGACTTGGGCGAGACGATCCCGCGAGGATGGTTGACGGTCCTGGGCGGCCAAACGGTGCGGGAACCCGCCGGCAGCGGACGAGCGGAACTGGTCGAATGGGTGTTCGGATCGGCGCGGGGGCTGGCCGCGCGGGTGTGGGCCAATCGGATCTGGCAGGGGCACTTCGGCAAGGGGATTGTCGCGACTCCGAACGATTTCGGGGTGCGCGGTGCGGCGCCGCTGAGTCGGGAATTGCTGGATACGCTGGCGGCGCATTTGGTGCGGACCGGCTGGGATACGAAGGCCTTGCATCGGCTTGTGCTGACTTCGGCGGCCTGGAAAGCGGGGTCGGTGGACGGACCGGCGACTGCGGGGCTCGGAGCCGTCCCGCGTCGGCGTTTGGAGGCGGAGGAAATACGCGACACGCTGCTCATGATCTCGGGCGAACTGGACACCACCCGAGGTGGCGCCCATCCATTCCCTCCGACCAACACTTGGTCGTTCAGCCAGCACGCACCGTTCGTTTCCGAGTACGAAACCAACCGCCGAACCGTGTACGTCATGCAGAAGCGGAACCGCGCCCTGCCGTTCCTGGCCCTGTTCGACGGCCCGGATCCGAACGCCAGTACGGCGGTTCGTGACGAAACCAATGTGCCGACCCAGGCGCTGTGGTTCCTGAACAACCCGTTCGCCTTGGCCCGTTCGCGGTCGGTGGGAGCGGGTGTGGCGGCAGTGCCGGCCGCGAGTCGGGTCGCGCATCTCTGGCGGACAGTGCTGGGAAGACAACCCACAGCGGAGGAGCGGACTTTCGCCCGCAACCACCACGACAGTCTGGTCGACGTTTCCGAAACCGAACGGTGGGCGTCTCTCGCCCGCGTCTTGTTTGCATCGAACGAGTTTTTGTATGTGGACTGAACCCGAACAAGCATCCTGCCCCGATGACGCGCAAGAGTCGATCGGCATCGACGCGACCGTGTTGGGAGCGAATCCAGATCGTCCGATCGGGCGGCGCCCGGTGGTGCGGTCGCTGGTGGCGGGCTCGCTTCTTCTGCCCGGGTTGTTGCACGAGTTGCTGGCGCAGGGCGACCCGGCGATGGCGGCCGGGCCACCACCGGACTCGGATCCGCTCGCCCCGAAGAAGTCGCACTATCCCGCGAAGGCGAAGCGGGTTATCTTCCTGTTTCTGACCGGCGGGGTGTCGCACGTGGACGCATGGGATCCCAAGCCCATGCTCTTCCGCGACCACGGCAAGGAAGTCAAACTGGACCACCCGGAAATCCGCAACCGGCCCGGTTACGAGCGGATCTTCCTGAAACGGCCCCAGTGGGAGTTCAACCGGCACGGACAGTCTGGGACTGAGATCAGCACGTTGTTTCCCCATGTCGCGCAATGCGTCGACGACATCGCGTTGATCCGATCGATGCACACCGACCACTCCAACCATTA
>CAZYBA010000408.1:0-3059 GCA_964646105.1 uncultured Armatimonadia bacterium | reverse complement strand
ACTCGCGGCTCCGGCGGTCGCAGGAGGAGTCGTCTATATCGCCTGCCGCGCGGAATCGGGCCCCGGTGCCGGCCTGTACGCGGTCAAGGCATCGAACGGCCGGACCTACTGGGAATCCCCGGTGGAACTCCCGAACCTGCCTACCGCAGCCCCGGTGATCGCCGGTGACATTCTCTACTTCGCCGGCAGCCGCGGCACCCTGCTGGCGGTAGCCCGCGAAACCGGCAAGGTTCTCTGGAACTACCGGATGGAAGCGTCGTCCAACCGCCCGCAAAGCGCGAACAGCAACCCGGGTGCCGGTGGCGGATTCGGTCCCGGTGGAGGCATCCCCGGAGGTCAAGACCGCTCGTCGTCAACCCAGACCAACCAACCGCGGGAAGTCAATGTGGTCGCGCCGCTGTCGTTGGCGGACGGCACCCTGTACGTTGTCTCGAACGACGGCACCTGCTCCGCGTTCCGGGCCGACGCCCCCGATTCGACCGGTCCGATTGTCACCGACCAATTCCCCAAGCCGGGCATGGCGGTAAGTGGCAAGCCCCCGTTCATCGCCGCACTGAAGATGACCGATCCCGGTTCCGGACTCGATGTCGCTTCGGTACAAGGCACGCTGGACGGCAAGCCGATCGACACCCAGTACGATCCGCTCAAGAACTGGATCTATTTCGCCACCAGCCCCAGCGGCAAACTGGTTGAAAATACCCTTGCCAACGGGCGCCATACCATTACGTTCACCGCCCGCGACTACATGGGCAACACCACCGAGTCGACGTGGTCGTTCCTGGTGGACAACAACCTCACCCCGACATCGAGGACAGCACCGGTTGCGCCGAAGAAATCGTCCCCAGGAACCGGCGCCTCCGGTACCGGGACAGGCGCGGGTCAAACCGGCGCACCGTCCGACGCGAATCGCGACTCCCGACGCGGTGGAGGAAACCCACGCCGAGGCGGAGGGCGCGACGGCAATTCCTCCGCTGGAGGAGGTCGCTCGCGCGGATTGTAATCCGGGCAGCAGCACACGACAGACGGGCGGGCTTCTCCGGAAGCCCGCCCGTTTTTTTTTATCTACACCATGACGCATCCCGAACTCGAACCGAATCAATTCGCCACGCTGCACCGCTTGGCGAGCGCCCGCATTCCCGCAGCGCGCCTGCGACAACATATCCACGCGTCCGGGGGCGCTTGGGAGCAACTTCTCAGTCCGAACCCGAAACTCCCCTGGACCAAAAGACAATTCGAACGACTCGAAACGGCAGCCCATGCCCCATTGGACGAGACACTGCTGGCGGAAACCGCCATTCGCGGGAGAGTCAACGCCGTCTGCTGCGCCGATCCCGAATACCCCAAGTCGCTGCTTCCCTTTGACGACGCACCCGCCGTCCTATTCGTACGCGGTACCCTGCCCCAAGACACCCCCTCCGTCGCCATCGTCGGTTCACGCCGGCCCGATCCCTACGGCACACGGCAGGCACGGCGTTTTGCCGAGGCATTTTCACGAGCCGGGTGCGTCGTTGTCTCCGGCGGAGCTGCCGGCATTGACACGGCTGCCCATGAGGCAACCCTGGAGCAAGCGGGTTGCACGGTTGCAGTCGTGGGATGTGGACTCGATGTCGACTATCCGGCGTCAAACCGGCGGTTGTTCGACCGAATCGCCGCCAACGGAGGCTGCATCGTCAGCGAAATGCCCCTGGGAACGCGTCCGGAACCATGGCTTTTCCCAGTCCGCAACCGCATCATCGCGGCATGGGCAGACGCGACAGTCGTCATCGAAGCCCCGCGGGACAGCGGGGCGCTGATCACCGCACGCAACGCCGCCGAGTATGGAAAGGATGTGGTGGATACGGGACGCTCGACCGGAGGCCATCTGCTGATTCGCGACGGCGCGATGCTCGCCGACTCCCCGGAAGACATACTCGCAGAGTGGAGGGCATCGTCCACGACCGCGTCTGCGCAACGCTCCACATCCGCGGTACCCGACGGCCTATCTCCCCGTGTCCCCGAGCGAAATCCGCTATCCGGCGAGCAGATGAGACTCTGGCAAGCGGCAAACGCCGAGCCGGTGCCACTGGAAATCCTTGCCACGTCTTCAGGATTGTCACCGGCGGTCGCCGGAACCATCGCCACGCTCCTCGAAATGCAGGGGTATCTCCAACGATATGCCGGGAACCGTTACGCGCGGGCTACGCCTTGACTTGATAAACCATCGCAGCCTCGCAAATGCCCCGGAGTTCGCCGGTGTCCCACAAACCAACCGCGGTCCGACGAGAGTTTTCACTACGACAACGTTGCCACGAAACACGTGCTCGCTCGCCACTCAGGGGATATCGGCAGGTTTCCTGTACCGTCGAACAAACCGACCCCCAAGTCAATGCCATGTTCGATGCGAGGCGGAGTGTTTCGGACGGTAAACTAACGTCAAACCAGCCAAGGACTCCAAGCCATGTCAGTCAAGAAAAAAGCCCCGTTGAATCCGACCGCGGCCAAGATTCTCGAGCAGTACCGTAACTCGTCCAAGTCGGCTCCGGGAACCGTCGGCGAAAGCGCCGGCGCGGATCCCAATGCGCCGAAAGCACCGCGGACACCAGCGCCCCCGCCCGGGTCCGCGGCCATGCGCCGCAGCGGAACCCGCGGCAAGTAATCGCACCAAGGAGCACCACTGCCATGCCTGATCAACGCAGCGACGATGCTGACAAGCGTGACCATGAACGGCGTATGCGCTGGTTCCGAGAGGCGCGCTTCGGCATGTTCATCCACTGGGGCATCTACTCCACGGCCGGCGGATACTGGAACGGCAAATCATTGCCCAGCGCCGGAGAGTGGTTGCTGACAAACGGGCGAATCCCGGTCGACGAGTACCTGCCCCTCAAGGACCGTTTCACCGCGGCCAAGTTCGACGCCGACCGTTGGGCAGGCTTGGCCAAGGAAGCCGGCATGCGTTACCTGGTAATCACCAGCAAGCACCATGACGGATTCTGCCTTTGGAAATCCGATACCACCGATTGGGACGTAGCATCGACCCCGTTCGGACGCGATGCCCTTGCCGAACTTTCAACGGCCTGCAA
>CAZYBA010000407.1:0-3064 GCA_964646105.1 uncultured Armatimonadia bacterium | reverse complement strand
AGGGACTTCACTATGTTCATTCGTCGTCCGGCCACATTCTCAGTGGCCTTTGCAGTGTCGATCGCGTCTTTTGCCGCTTCGGCACAAGCTGCAAACACAACCCTTCTGACCTTTGGTGGAACGCCTGGTGTCGTCACTTGGAGCAAGGTGCAGAACAAACTGATCGCGGGAACAGTGGCCACACCGGGCACACTCACCGACGTCACCGCGCCTCCTACCATCGCCGAAACCAGCGTTTCCTGGTCGTTTTCCGCCGATTTTGTTACCGGGTCGTCCCAATGGCTGCTCAACACCCCGACCCAGAAAATCAAATCGGCGAGCTTCACCAACGGCTCCTTCTCCTTCGTCGGACTGGGCGGCAACATCCTCTCCGGAACCTTCTCGGCGGGAACGCTGGTCAGCAACAACGGAGCCATCACGTTCTCCGTGGGTGGTGACGGCGTAACCTACACCGGCGGAACCGCGTTGCTCGGCTACAATTCCCCGTGGGTCGGAGACATGTCCTTCGGCATCTCCGGTCACGGTCTTTCCAACGGCTGGAACATGAATGGCGCTGGGAACATCACCACCAACACGTTCACCGGCAATGCCGGCGGAACCATGGACATCGTCCCGAATACCGTTCCCGAACCCGGCGAATGGGCTGCGATGGGCATCCTCGCCACTGGTCTCACCGGTCTGATGGTGCGTGCTCGCCGCCGGAATCCGCATTCGCCCCGGGCCTGAATCCCATCGGCCCGAACCGAAAACAGCCCCCTGGATTTCGATCCGGGGGGCTGTTGTCTTCTCGGGAACAATCGACCGAACGCTCCAAACGGCCGGATGAAAAGTCTAGCGCACCTCGACCCGATCGCTGGCCCCACGGCCGAACACCTCCGGAGAATACATCTCCTCGGCCTTCGCCGGAGGCACCACAAACTTGCCCGGAGTGGTCGCCCGGCAGATCGTGGTCATCTCGTAGGCCCCCTCCCAGAGGAGCGACACAAACGCCTCGGAACGCTCGTCCCGCAAATTGCGGTGTTCCCACCAGTTCCACCACGGCCACGCCATTTTGGCGAGTCCATTGCTGCCGGCCACCGACCGGGTGCCGCGCAGCTCCGGATTGAGCGCCTCGAACCCGGCCGGGATCGGATCCACCAACGCCACATGGTAGCGACGCGACGGGGCAACCATGGTCACTTTCACCCGCACCAATGCCCCCGCCTTCACGGTCCACGTGCCATCGGCGTTGCGCACCACATCCGATGGCTTGTCCACCGCCTCGTACGTCCGCTTCACCGCAAAGCCATGATCCGACGCGGCCAATTCCAACGATTTGGGCGCATACCGCAATCCGAGGCGGTAATACAGGCGCCCCTTGCCGTCCTTCTGCACCACCAGGGGGGCCGGCTTTGGACCGGACCGCTCCGCAAGCAACGGCATCGGAACCTTGGTGGACACCCGATCTCCACTGCGACCGACAAACCGACCCTCGGCAGCCACCTTTTCGCCCAGCCAGACCCGCGCCACAAAGTCGGGAGTGACCCCCTCGAACGTCCGGAAGTACCGGTCGAGCGCGACCAAGACTGCCGCATTCTCCTGAGTGGAGCCCCACGCTCCCTTGCGCCGGCCGTCCAGCAACCCGCGCACCAACTTGGGAATCAAGTCGTGCTTCGGAGCGTCCAAGGTCAACGCCTCCAGCACCACCGCGTCCGCACGATGGTTGGAATTCAGGATCAAGTAGTCGGCGTCCCGATACGAGAACGCAAAATGGGCCGAGCCGGCGGTTTCCACCGCACTGTTGTCAAACCACTTGCGGGCCGACTCGCGCAGCCCGGCAGAACCACTATCCCCCGCGAGCACCTGGACCATCCAGCCGACGGTCTCCGGCCCAAGCTCCGCCATTGGCGCAGACTCCAACAACCGGCGTGCGTCCGCCAAGACATTCTGCCCGTCCAGATGCCGAACCAGAATCGCCTTGGCACGCACCGCCCGCTTCGCCGACTCCGGCCACTCCGACGGCAGCACCTTCTCGATGACCGCCACATACGCCATGGAGCGACGATGCATTTCCTCGGGAACGGCGATGTCCTTGCGTCGCGCCCGCACCATCGCCTCCGCCGCATGGACTCCCAGCCACGGCCAAGGGCGCTCCCCACGGCTCCAGAACCCGAAGCTGCCATCCTCGTTCTGCAACTCCGCAAGCCGACCGAGATCCCGCCTCAGCGACGCATCGACGGCTTCCCGACCCGGGAACCCCGGCGCACGGAACGCTTCCAGCACATCGCGCAGGGCAGAGTTCGCAATCACCCGCGACGAAATCTGCTCGACACAGCCGTACGGATAATCGTTGAGGTAAATCCACGCGTCGGTCAGTTCCTGAAGCGCTGTCGACGATGTGGTGATCTCCAATCCCCCGAAACTTTCCACCGCGTCCTTGGGGGCCGCGACGCTCTGCAACACCGCGCCGTCGTCGACCACACCGTAGGTTGCGAACGCCTCGGTGGTGGCCGGTGTCCAAACCGGCAGCGAAACTTCCGCGGCATCGGAACGTTTGCCCGAGACCGCGACCACCTGGAAACGGGCAGTGCCGGGACGGGATGTGGTGGCGGGGAAACGCACCTCCACCCGGTCGTTGGCGGCCACACGGACGCGGCGCCCCAAGCCCTCGGTGAGGGTCGCGTTGGACGCACGCACGGCAACATCGACCGTCATCGGTGCATCCGTCTGGTTCTGGACCACCACCGGCAGTTCGAATCGGTCGCCAAAGTTCAGGAAGCGCGGCGCGGAAGGCCGGGCCATCAGCGGCAGACGAGCCGTGATCGCCGACTCGCCCTTGCCGGCACGGGCCGCCCCCGATACCGCCGCAACAAACACCCGGTAACGCGTCAGATTGTCGGGCAAATCAACCGCAACCATCGCCTTGCCGTCGGTATCCGTCCGCACCGACGCCGAGAAATGCGCCAGGGCATCGAAATTGGTCCGCACCCGCACGGGGGCATTATCTGCTTCCTCGCCCGAGGAGTTCGACCGGGCCCGCTTTGCCATCGCCATGGCCGGCGCCGCCCGTCCTGCCATGGCACCG
>CAZYBA010000406.1:1345-3072 GCA_964646105.1 uncultured Armatimonadia bacterium | reverse complement strand
TGCCATGGCGCTGGCGCCGGCGAACCACAGGATGGCGATGGTGGAGACATCGTAGGCGGTGCCGAACCCTTTGCCGAAGAACTCATAGGCCAGATAGGCGAGCGCGCGACCGTTGGCGTCTCCGTGCGGCTGGAACGCCTTTTCGGGGATGAGCAGGGTGGTGACAAAGCTGGAGCAGATCAGGAAGACGCTCATCAGCGCCGCCGCGCTGACCAGCAGCCGTCGGGTATTGCGGATCCGCCCCGCCAGCGCGTGGGATGAGCTTCCATTGGTGCCCTCCACCAACGGCATCACCGCGACACCGGTCTCGAAACCGGACAGCCCCAGCGCAAGTTTCGGGAAGAAGATCAACGCGAGCCCGGCGAGCAGCCACGGATTGCCATTCGCCTTCACCTCGAGCGCACGTCCCCAGTTGGACCAAGCGTCGGGGTGGCTTGCGAGAACAAGCAATCCCTTCCCGAGAATGACTGCGTTGAGACCCAGGTAGACCATCACCAACACCACGGCGATCCCGATGGCTTCCTTGAAGCCCTTGAGGAAGACGGCGCCGAGCAGCAGGATCAGTCCGGACGTGATCCCCAGTTGCCAAGCGAGGGGTGCGGACTCCATGAAATGGTGGAGAAGCGGGTTTTCACGGACATGCATGGCGGCGTCCGCGGCCGACAGCGTGATGGTGATGATGAAGTCGGTGGCGACAAACCCCAGCAGGACCAACACCAACAAACGGGCGTTCCATCGCGATGTCAGGCCCTTCAGCATGGAGATCGAACCTTCGCCACGAGGGCTTTCCTCAGCCACTTTGGCGTAGATCGGCAACGCGCCGGCGAGGGTGAGCAGGACAAGAACAATCGTGGCCATCGGAGACAGGGCGCCGGCGGCGAGGAACGCAATTCCGGGCTGGTAGCCGAGGGTCGAGAAATAGTCGACTCCGGTCAGGCACATCACCTGCCACCACGGATGGGTGGGATGGTGCGCGGTTTCACGCTGTTTTTCCGACTCGAAATATCCTTCGACCGGCTTGTGTCCTTCGAAAAACCAATCCTTGAATGAACGGGGCATGATCGCTTCCCGCGGGTGCCATGCCAACCCATGAGCACGACGTCCTGAAACGAAGACGCCCGGTGTTCCGGTTGCACGGGATCCCGCAACGGCAGGCGGACACGTGAACATCCCGCCGACAGGGGATGGAGGTCAGGCAGGGGAGTACGAGATCCGCGATGACAACGGGTGGTCTGGGAAGATCGATCAGGGGGAGGTTCCGCTGGTGCGGAAAAGATCGGGCGGGCCACGAAGTGCGGTGGGCCCGTTCGGATGGGAATAGCGTCGTGCGGGCGTCGCGAAAGACTGCGGGATGCGAGACCGTTTGCGTCGCGGGGATTGCGGGCGGTTTTGCCGTTCGTCCCGGACTTCACCCCGCCTCGGGAAAACCATGCGGCTGTCGGCGGTTCCCGTGACCGCGGGAGCGGACACGGCGCGCAGTTGCAAGCCCCGGGCGGCGGGCATCTTGCCATGTGCGACCAGCGACGATGGCACGAGCTGCAGCAGGATCACCAGCAGGAGCAGGGCACGCCGCCACACGCAAACCAATCGGTTTACAGTGGTTGCGTTCGAGTGGCTTTGCGGTTGATCCATCGAAGAAATCCGAAACAGCGTCCACGATATCGCCCCCGCGGGGCCGGTGCAACCAGTGGGAAGGAGAGTCGCGAACGTCCGGACGCATCCGCCAA
>CAZYBA010000406.1:0-1335 GCA_964646105.1 uncultured Armatimonadia bacterium | reverse complement strand
CTGAAGGCCGTCCCCGCCGTCTGGTTCGCTTGGTCGGACGAGCCTTGCAACGCGGGGGAAGTGGGGAGAGTGGCCGCGGTCGGGAAAAAGGATTGGATGGCGACGGCGCGATGATTACTGACGCGGGGACGTCAAGAACACCCCGCCGATGGTTGCGAGAACGATTACCATCGCGATCCCTGTCGCACGGCTTGTGTCGTATCGCCAGGTATTCCCCCCCAAGGCTCCAAAACGGCTTACGGGAGACCTGGATGAGACGTCCGTAGGTGATGGGGACGCCGACCGGTGGGTATACCCACGAGACGATCAGCGCCAGAATGCCCGTGGCGATCACGACGCGCTGGGTGGTGGAAAGCAGAGGGAAGTGCATTGGGTGGATTTTCCGTTCGGTGAATTCGATGATTCGCGGGCTTGTTTGGACGTCAGAACGTCTGGGAGAACCATTCCCGATTCCGGTCCAATGTGACGCCGATCGATGGGAGACGAGGAAGGGCTCTCATGAAGAGACGGTGGTCAGCCAAAGTCGAATCCTGGCACCCAGCCCCACAGCCTGTCCATCATGGACGGGCGGAACGCGAAGACAAAGAACGCGATCAGGGAGGCGAAAAACGTCAGCGATGCACCCCAAACGCTGGGGTTGATGGCGAGTTCCGGCTCGCCCTTGGCGCGCGCTTCCCTCCGGTTTTCGTCGTCCTCGCGGGAGCCCATGCTCCGGGCGACGCTGACCGGATGCAGGGAGGCAAAGAAAGCCGCAACCCAGATCATCCACGGAAGCACCGTGTCGTCGCTGATGCTGGCATGGACCGACTTCACAATCAGCGCGACATACGAGAGATACACCGCCATCTGCGCCGCGGCGGTGAGAATCAGGCCGGGAACGAACCGGGCCATGCGCATCTCGGCCAGACGTTCGCTGCTGAACGCCAGCAATGCCCCGGGCAACCCCACCAAGTTGAGTAGCAACCCGAACGGCAACATGAGCAGGCTGCCGAACATGGCGAAGCCGATGACAATCGCGATCGTGGAAAACAACGGTGCTCCCTCCGGACTCCATCAACCGCCGCACGGGTCTCTGGATGTTGACGGAAAGTGATTTTATCATGCTCGTTCGACGGGACATTTGGATCGCTTTGGCGTAATTGAAGTGTGCGCGTTTGTCAGTGGCGTCGACGTTGGGATGCGCGACGCTTCCGTCTCCGGGGGATCGAATCCCCCGGCTGCGGGCCTTCGGCCAGGATGCCTGCGGATGCGGGTTGCCGCGCACCGAATCGAGCCAGCATCGGGATTCGATCTTCACAACTCACCCTCGACAATTCCCACCCTGTTTCCGCAACC
>CAZYBA010000405.1:826-3072 GCA_964646105.1 uncultured Armatimonadia bacterium | reverse complement strand
GGTTGGCACGAGGCGAGACATCGAGGTCGATCGCCTTGCGGAACGCCCGGCCGATCAGGACGAGACCCGCCCATCGTTGGTTGGTCAATCCACCTTTGCGAAACAACCACGCCATCCCGGCGGATCCGATGACGGCACCCAGCCATTCCCCGTAGCGGTTCGGCAAGGCGAACCAAGCCGCACACCAGCAGAGGGCATAGGCCAGAAACGCCATCACAAACCAGCGCGCAAAGTATCCCCGGGAGACGCCTGGGGCCAACGGATGCAACCAGAACGATCCGCCGCCGAGGAACAACACGGTCCACAACAGATACGCACCCGCCAACCCCAAACCGCGCACCAGGGCTGCCTCGCCGAATGCGACGGTTGCGAAAACCAACACCGACACCGTGCCGAAGCGAACCGCACCCTGCACCGCGTTCCTGAGCCCCAATTCCCAACCGTCCATGCGGCAATTCCACCACGCCCGCGACCTCGCGGCACTGTCCCGCGATGGGCCGAGCACGTCGCACTGCGTCCCGAAAGACCGAACACCGCGCATCGCAGCGCCTTTCGTGTCGCCACACGGGGAAAACCCGAGCGAAAAAGGGCGCCAACCACTTTTTAGCGAACCATGTCCCATGGACACGCCCGCTGTGCAATCGGCATCGCCGCCATCCTGGGCCATTCGCCAACGTCACCTGATCGCGGCCATGGACGCCGCCGCGCCGCGTTTCCAACAACGCTACACGCGCGCCGACGGAACGTTTGTCTGGCGCGACACCTGGCCCGGGATCGACGGCAGCGACGACGGCTACGAGGCCTGGCACAATTGGCCGCTCTTCCACGCCTTCGGGGGACGCGATGACCTGCGCGAACGTTCCCGCATCCTCTGGGATGCCACCACACGCCAGTTCACCGGATACGGGCAGGTCTGGCGCGAGTTCGACGCCCACTACGACTGGATGCACCACGGGGAATCGTCCCTGCTCCTCTACCACCTCGGTCTGGCCGGACCCGATCCCGATTTCGACTCCCGGGTGCTCCGTTTCGCACGGATGTACACCGGCCACGACTCCGCCGCCCCCAACTGGGACCCGGCCAACCGCCTGATCCGCTCGCCCATCAACGGCAGCAAGGGACCGCGTTTCGAAAACCAGTGGGACGATTGGTCGACCCACCGGGATGTCCTGGCAAACTACCCTCCCCCGTTCGACGATATACCCGGGGTTCCCGGCCCGCTTGCCGACTGGAACGACGACCGGACCTACGCCAAGATCCTCGAACGTCTCAACCGGAACATGATGACCGGCGACGTTCCGCTCAACCTGACGTCCACCAGCCTGGCCACCCACGCGTACGCGGTCTCCGGCGACGAAACGTTGCGGACGTGGGTGATGGACTATCTCGAGGCGTGGGCGCAGCGCATCGACGACAACGGCGGCCTGTGTCCGGACAATGTGGACGAGCACGGCCGAATCGGCGGACGCATGGAGGGCAAGTGGTGGGGAGGCTACTACGGGTGGCGCTGGCCCCATGGCCTGATGACCGTCCTGCAACCGCTGGTGATCGCGGCCATGAACGCAGTCCTGCTCACCGGGGATTTCGGCTACCTCGATATTCCGCGCAGCCAGATCGACCGCATGATCGAACTGGGGCGTGTGGAAGACGGTCGATTGCTGATTCCGCATCGGCGCACGGATGACGGCTGGACTGCCTGGCGCCCGCTCGCGCCGGAATTCGCCCTGCAACTCTGGCATCTGTCGCACGACCCGCGCGATCATGCGCGGCTCGGTATCTTTCCCGAACGTCAAACCACCTGGCGCGACATCCTCCCGGGCCGCGGCAAAGGCGACGACATCCATATCGCGCCGTGGCACTGCTACCTGGAGGGCGATCTTCCGGACTATCCGGACCGCATCCTGGAAACCCAACTCGCCGAAGTGGCGCGGCGCATGCGGTTGGTCGAGTCCGACACGTCCGATCCGGAAACTCGGGATGTCCACCACTGGCAGGACCGCAATCCTGTCCACACCGAGGCGTTGCTGCAGATGGTGGGCGGCGGGCCGCAGGTGATCTACCACGGTGGGTTGCTGCATCTGCGGGTGCGCCCGTGGGACCCGGTGGTCCGTCGACCCGGACTCCCGCCCGACGTGGCGGCGCTGGTCACCCGGAACGAACCGGACGCTACCCGGATGACGTTGGTGAACACCGGAGTGGTCGATACGCGCCGAGTTCTGCTGCAGGGAGGCGCCTACGGTGAACAC
>CAZYBA010000405.1:0-816 GCA_964646105.1 uncultured Armatimonadia bacterium | reverse complement strand
CCGCATCGAGAGTGTCTCCATCGGCGACGGTTCGCCGATGCCGGTGGTCGGCCCGACGTTCGAGATCGAACTGCCTCCGCTTGCCGTGGTGGATATCCGCCTCGGCCTGCGTCGTTACGCCCGGCGACCGTCCACCGCAACCCCTTGGTGAATCGGTAATGGGAACATCTCGTCGGCACGGAAAGTGCAACGCGGTTGACGCCCGGTCCGCGCGAATGGTTTGGGGATGCAGTGACGGGAGCGTCTTGCCGCCACGGGACGGGCATGGGTTGACGTTTGTTCACTCGCTCCCAAGGCATCGGGTGAACTCGGGCTTCCGGAACAAACGATACGGGACCGTCCCGCCAAGTTGCTAGGGTTTACCGGGGACGTTTCCTCGGTCAGACCAACGGCATGGCGTCGAGCAGGCGCTTTGTGACCTTGTGTTCCGGCGCATCGAAAACGTCCTCGACCGGACCGTTCTCGACAATGCGCCCGGCCTCCATGACCGCGACCTGGTCGGCCAGATACGCCACGACGCCCAGGTTGTGGGTGACCAGGAGAAATGTCAGTCCGCGCTCGTGTTGCAGGCGACGTAGCAGATTCAGGACCTGTGCCTGGACCGAGACATCGAGCGCCGATGTCGGTTCGTCGAGCACCAGGAACTCCGGCTCGACCGACAGGGCCCGTGCGATCGCGACGCGTTGCCGTTGTCCGCCCGAAAACTCGTGTGGGTATCGGTCGAGTGCGCTTTCCGGCAGGCCCACCGATGCGAGCAGCGAACGGGCGGCGTCGAGTCGCCCCGCCTCGTTGCCATGCAGGCCGTGGACGCGCATC
>CAZYBA010000404.1:0-3078 GCA_964646105.1 uncultured Armatimonadia bacterium | reverse complement strand
AATGAGGAACTTGCCCGGCATTACGGCATTCCCGGAGTGAGCGGGCCCGAAATGCGGCTGGTCAAAATCGATCCCGCCCAACGCGGCGGAGTTCTCACTCAGGCCGCCATCCTGACCCTGACCAGCTATCCACAACGTACCAGCCCGGTGTTGCGCGGAAAATGGGTGCTTGCCGAATTGCTCGGGGCTCCGCCACCGCCGCCGCCCCCCGTGGTCAACACGCTTCCCCCGGACGACCGCCCTCAAAAGGGACAGACCTTGCGTCAACGTCTTGAACTCCATCGCGAAAAACCCGAATGCAAAGGCTGCCACGAGCGCATCGACCCGCTCGGTTTCGGGCTGGAAAATTACGACGCCATCGGACGCTGGCGTACGGCGGTGGGGGATGTCCCGGTTGACACCGCCGGAAAACTCCTCACCGGCGAGAGTTTCACCGGAGTCTCCGAAATGAAACAGGTGCTGGTGCGCCGCGAGGCGGAAATCGCCAGAAACCTCGCCGAACGCCTGCTCGCGTATGCGCTGGGCCGCGGGATCGAACCCTCCGACCTGCCAACCGTAAGGCGGATTGTCGCCGCCGCACAAAAGGACAACTTCCGGACGGCGACCCTGATCGCGGAAGTCGTGCGCAGCCTTCCGTTCCGTTATCGCCTCGGTGAGAAGGCGAAGACCGCTTTGTTGACGAACAGGACGCAACCATGAGATTTCCCATCCCACTCCGGGTCCGCTGGACGGCCCTGCTGCTTGTCTTGACCTTCGCTTGCATGTCGCCGGCGCTGGCCAAGCCCCGGTTCACCAAGATTTTCGACGGCTCGACGCTCAATGGCTGGAAGCTGATCAACCCGAGCGGACGTGGCTACATCGTCGAAAACGGCGAACTGGTCTGTCCCGCGGACGGGGGCGGCAACCTCTTCACCGAAAAGGAGTACTCGGACTTCATTCTCAAGTTCGAATTCAAGTTGTCGGCCGGCGGCAACAACGGTGTCGGCTTGCGGGCACCGCTCTCGGGCGATGCCGCCTATGTGGGAATGGAATCGCAGATCCTTGACGACGAGGCGCCGCAGTACAAGGACAAACTGGAACCCGGCCAGTACCACGGTTCCATCTACAAGGTCCTTCCCGCCAAGCGTGGTTCGTTGAAGCCGGCCGGCGAATGGAACCGCGAGGAAATCCATGTGGTGGGCCGCAAGGTCAAGGTGATCCTGAACGGCAAGGTGATTGTCGACGGCGATCTCAACTCGGTGACAGACGCCAAGACGCTCGCCGAGCACCCGGGCATCCTGCGCGGATCCGGGCATATCGGATTCCTGGGCCACGGAACCGATGTACGTTTTCGAAAGATCGAAGTCGCCGATGTCGCGAAGGTGTCCAAGGACAATGTCGCACCGGAGGGTTTCACCGCACTGTTCAACGGCAAGGACCTCGCCGGATGGAAGGGGCTTGTCGGAAACCCGATCACCCGCTCCAAGATGACGGCCGCCGAACTCACGGACAAGGAAAGGCAAGCCACTGCCGAGGCGCTCAAGCATTGGTCCGTGAAGGACGGAGCGATCCAGTACGACGGCAAGAACGACAGCCTGTGCACGGTCAAGGACTACGCCGACTTCGAGATGCATGTCAGCTGGAAGATCGGTCCGCACGGTGACTCCGGCATCTATCTGCGTGGCTCCCCGCAGGTGCAGATCTGGGATCCGGAACAACACAAGCTCGGGTCAGGCGGTCTCTACAACAACCAGAAGAATCCGTCGGGACCGCGCGTCCTCGCCGACAAGGCGATCGGGGAATGGAATGATTTCCGCATCCTGATGATCGGCGAGCGGGTGACAATCTACCTGAACAACCAACTGGTGGTTCAGAATGTTGTCCTCGAAAACTATTGGGATCGCAACCAACCGATCTTCCCGACCGGTCAACTCGAGCTCCAGCACCACGGCGACCATCTCGAGTTCAAGAACATCTATGTCCGGGAGATTCCGCGGAACTGAAACGAATACCGATTGCCTTCCGGTACTCTTTCGGACGAGAACAAATCCATGCAGACATTGACGCGACGTACTGTGCTCCGCGGGGCCGGGGTCAGCCTGGCACTCCCGTGGCTCGAGTCGGCGTTCCCTAGGAACGCCGGCGCGGCCGCGGAGAACAAACCGCCACTGCGCTTCGGCTTCCTCTATTTCGCGAACGGAGTGAATCCTGGAGCGTGGACGCCGCTGGGTATCGGGTCGGATTTCACTCTTTCCGAGATTCTGGAGCCGCTCGACGCACACAAGAGCGAGTTGATCGTGCTCTCCGAATTGATGAACCGCAACAGCATCGAGGGTGATGGGCACTACGTCAAAGTGGCGCCCATCCTCTGCGGAACGGCGATCACCAAGACCACCGGGCGTGATCTGCGATCCGGCGGGGTTTCCGTCGATCAACTGCTCGCACAGCATGTCGGCAACCTGACGCCCCTGCCGAGTTTGGAACTCTCGGTCGAGCCTCCGACCACCTATGTCGACACCAACGTCGGATTCACTGCCCTCTACGGCTCGCATATCTCGTGGTCGACGCCCACCACTCCGGTCAGCCGGGAAATCAATCCGCGCAATGCGTTCGACCGCCTTTTCCGGCGCGGAGACTCGGCAAATCGGGGCAGCGCGATGGACCGCAGCATCCTCGACGCAGTCTTGGGGGACGCGGCATCGTTGCGCAAACGCATTGCGCCGTCGGATCGCCTGAAGGTTGACGAGTACCTCGATGCGGTCCGATCGGTCGAACGCCGCATCGCCTACGACGCCGAGGGGCGCAAGTCGCGCATTCTCGACCACGGCGAGTGGCGCTCCGAAGTTGGAAAGTTGGGAAAGCGCATCGACGATTGGTACGCGGTTCCGGGCGACAAACGTGGTATCGACCACACCGAACAGGTCCGCCTCATGATGGACTTGATCGCCTTGGCCTTCTGGTCCGATTCGACACGTGTGGCGACGTTCATGTTCGCCAATCCACTCGTCATAAATAGTTGAACGACGAATTGGTGCATGTGAAAGTTCAATATGTGGTGCGAGTTTCCCGCCATCAAATACTGCGCAACCTAGGCCGGTG
>CAZYBA010000403.1:0-3112 GCA_964646105.1 uncultured Armatimonadia bacterium | reverse complement strand
ATGCCAACCGTGACCGCCCGCTAAGCATCCTCGCCGTTGCCGTAAAGTCGGGCGCCGGATCGGGACGGGCAATGACCCGTTTCCGTCATGTCGATTAGGCAGGGGCTCCCCCGGGAAACGTTCGGTCGCTACGGTTTCGCCAGGTTCGTATCGAGGAATTCCAGCACCGAACCAACCATCTGGAACGGGTTGGGGATATGACCGCCTGGCATCACGATCCGTTTCTTCGGATTCGGTGCGGCATTGTAAAAACTGTCGAAACAAGAAGTCGGGACATACTCGTCCTTGTCGCCGTGCAGCAGCAGGATCGGACGTCCCGCTGCCCTCGACAGGAAGTTGACCGGGTCGAGTTCGCTCACTTCCTTCGCCATCTCCATGAACACCGCCGGGTCGCTGCCCTTGGTTTCGTCGATGTTGAAAAACGACCCCTCCGAGAGGAACTTTGGCAAGCCGGCGACCTCGGAGACGAACGCTGCGGTCTTGACACGCGGGTCGTCCACAAAGAAACGCGCCCCGACGGTCCCGCCGACCGAGAATCCGACAAACGCGATCCGCGACCGGTCGATATCGGAGCGGCTCGTCAGCATGTCGACACAACGTCGCAAATCGACGATGGTCTGGGTACCGTAGCGCATCAGGTGGGACGGCTTGAGATCCTTCAGCTCCGGGGTGTCCTTCTCCTGGCGTGGCCCAACCCCCGCCATATCGATGGAGAGAACCGCGTACCCCTTGCGGCAGACCAGAAACGCCAACGGTGCAATCGATTTCCGGTCTCCGCCAAGCACAATCACCGCAGGCTTGCGACCGCGTCCCGGAGGCATGCGCAGGTCTGCCTTCAACTCCATGTTGTCGCAACCACGGAACGAAACCACCGACCACTGCGGGGAATCCTTGGGCGTGTCCTTCCCGGGGGCTTGGACCACCTTGAAATCCAGCTTTGCCTTCGGCTCATGCACCTTGCCCGCGAGCGACCAGTTTGCGGGTGGGGCGATGGAACCGGGCACGGGATTGGACTCGGGAGCGGCCGAGAACGCCAGGACGGCGAGCAGCGGAGCGAACAGGGAGAGCATTCTCCATTGGTACCATGCTTTGCGCGCGCCGGACATTTTCGTGGGCGGCCGGACACCGGCATTCCCACCGGTTTCCTGTCGTCCCGGGCGAAAATCGTGGATTGGGCGGTCCTCCAGCCCGCCATCGGGATTGAAAACAATCCCCGGATGGTAGTCCTGCCGACCGCGGATCGTGCACAATGGGGAAAACTATCCGCGCAAGTTCCCGAAGGGAATTCAACGCCAAGGAAATCGCGTCCCATGCCCGAACCGCTCGCCAATCCGGCCGCCGCCGTGGTCAAGGTTGTCGTCAGCACCGAAGACAACCGCCTCCAACTTGCCGACACTTCCGACATCGCATTGCGGACCAAGCATGGCACCGAACTGCCGGTGGTGGAGATCGACCCGTCCCGCACCGGCCAGTCGTTGCTCGGCATGGGGGCATCCCTCGAACATTCCACCTGCTCCAACCTTGCGAAACTGCCGTCCAAGGAACGGGAACGAGTCGTGGAATCGTTGGTGAGCCCGAAGAAGGGCATCGGCATGAACCTCATGCGCCTTTGCATCGGGACCTCCGACTTCACTGGCGAACCGTATTACACCTACAACGATCTCCCTGCCGGTGAGACCGACCCCGACCTGAAGCGCTTCTCCATCGAAAAAGACCGCGCCTACGTGCTGCCCACCGTTCGTCTCGCCAAGCGCAAGAACAAGGACCTGCTCTTTTTCGCCTCCCCGTGGAGCCCGCCCGCCTGGATGAAAACCAACGGCAAACTCGGGACGGGACGTTTGCGTAAGGACTGCTATCCCGTCTTTGCGCGGTACCTGCTCAAGTTCATCGAGGCCTACCGCGCCGAAGGGATCGACATCCACGCGATCACCGTCCAGAACGAGCCGCAGCATCAGGACTTCTTTTATCCCACCACGCTGATGGACGCGGCGGACCAGCGCGACTTCCTGCGCGATCACCTCGGGCCGTTGTTCGAGGCCAACCGGGTCAAGACCAAGATCTGGTGCTGGGACCACAACTGGAACCGTCCCGACTTCCCACGCACCGTCCTCTCCGACCCCGCCGCCGCGCGGTATGTCGACGGCACGGGGTTCCACCACTACGAGGGGACCGTCGATACCCAATCGCTGATCAAGCGCGAGTTTCCCGACAAGCACATCTACTTCACCGAAGGGTCGGTCTTCGGCACCGAGGGGGCGGTGCGCATCATCGACATCCTGCGCCACGATTCCCGTTCCTACAACGGCTGGGTGATTTTGCTCGACGAACACCGCAAGCCCAACCGTGGACCGCACGCCGCCAGCGCAACCTGCATCGAACTGCTCGACAACGGTTCCATCCGCGTGAATTACGACTATTTCATGCAGGGCCAGTTCATGAAACATCTGGCGCGCGGCGCGACCCGGTTGGAGTCGACCTCCGCCGACAACGTTCCCGCGAATGTCGTTTTCCGAAACCCGGACGGCAATGCGGTGCTGGTATGCGCCAATCCGAAAACCGAGCCCGTGCGCTTTGCGGTGCGCTGCGGACGTCGCCAGTTCGAAACGGAGATACCGGCGCGGTCGGTGGAGACATTCCGCTGGAGGCTCGACGGCTGAGACGTTGGCCGGGAGGTGTGTGATAGACGGTCTGGCGACGGGGTAGGGAATGTCGAAGAGGCTCCGCGGGCCGCTTGAAACCGGGAGTGAGGGAGGCGGTAACTGCCCCCAGGCGGAAGGGTGCGGTGGCGTGGGTTTGGCGGTGACGTCGCCGTGGCGGCGGTTAACTGCCCGGGGAATCGCCCGAAGGCGCTGCGTTCCCGGTTGCGCCGGATCGCGCCTGTTTCCGCTCCGATTTTTGGCGGTTGCGCAGGCGCCATTTCGCGATGCCGGTGATCATCAGGACAATCGGAGCGATTGCGCCGGCGCCATAAACCAGTTTCGAGACCGCGCCACCCCATGAGCCGGTGTGCAACGGGTAGACCCAGCGCACGACACGTCTGCCCAAGGGCTCTCTCCGATGGGCGGACAGTTTATTCGAAAGGGCAGAGATTATTGGGAAGGGAGGGAACGAT
>CAZYBA010000402.1:0-3132 GCA_964646105.1 uncultured Armatimonadia bacterium | reverse complement strand
TCTGCTTGCCCCCCGCGCGCCGTGGCGTGCGTTGACGAACCGATTTCCCGATCAGAGGCAAGGTTTGTCCCAATGACTCGGCGGTTGTCGCGGGGGCAACGTGATCGGCTGCCAATCCGTAGTCACGGAGCCGCGTCGCAGTCGATTCGCCAACCGCGGCCAACCGAATGCCGGCGAACGCGCGCGAATCATGCCCGGTAATGCGCAGACTCTCCATCACCGCGTCGACCGTGTTCACGCTGGTGAATAAAATCCAGTCAAATTTCGCGATTTGTTGAAGCTGAGATGCGAGGGCTTGTCCTTGATCGGCAGGTGCTGCGATTCGAAAGATCGGAAACTCACGAACCAAGGCCCCACGCCGTTGTAGGTTCTCGACCAATTCCGAGGACTGTTGACGAGCCCGGGTGACAACGACCGTTTTGCCATGCAACGGCCGCTTTTCAAACCATTGCAAGGAACTTCGCCAGCGGACCACGTCTCCCACGACAGTGACCGCCGGCGCCGTGATCCCCTGAGTCCGAACGATATCGACAATGGTCTCGAGGGTCCCCGCAACCGATCGTTGCTGGTTCCAAGTTCCCCACTGAACGAGCGCGACTGGAGTTTGGGGATCCCGCCCCTGTTCGAGGAGGTTCTCAACGATACCGGAAAGGTTTTCGACCCCCATCAGAAAGACCAAGGTGTCGGCCGCATGGGCGATTCGGTCCCAGCGCCGGCGCTGCTCCCCCGCGCCGGCATCCCGGGTGCCGCTCTCACGCGAATCGTCACGCTCATGGCCGGTGATGACCGCAAAACTCGACGATGCGTCCCGATGGGTGATGGGAATTCCAGCGTAAGTCAGCGCGGCGATCGCGGATGTGACACCGGGAACTATGACAAAGGGAACACCGTGGGAGCGCAGGAATTCCGCCTCCTCTCCACCCCGTCCAAACACCATGGGATCGCCTCCCTTGAGGCGAACCACGGTCTTGCCCGCCAGCGCGCGATCGACCAGGATGCGATTGGTGTCCTCTTGGCGAACGTAGTGACGTGCGGATTCCTTGCCGACAAAGATCTTTTCGGCGGACGAGGGAGCCAGTTTGAGCAAATCCGGGTGAGCCAGGCGGTCGTAGACAACCACGTCGGCAATCCCAAGGGCGTCGCGTCCGGCACAGGTCAACAATCCCGGGTCGCCCGGGCCCGCGCCTACAAGGTATACGGTTCCAATCACGTCCCAGTGTACCCGTCCCGACCAACCGACCGTTCAGGCTGTCACCCGTCGCGGACCTGCCGTCGTGCCCAAGTGAACCCGTTGGCAAACGCGATCGTCCGACCCATCCCTGGGCTGTCGGAAGGCGGTCTCACGCGAAGCGCCGGAATCATGGACGTCCGGGAATCCGCTCCGAGGAATCGGCTGGAATTCAGGGCGGGATACAGGCTGCGAGAGGCTTCGGCTCCTGACCTTTCCAATTCTTCAGAACGATTGATTCGGTTGGGGTCGGAAGGAATCCCAAATCGCGATACCTTTCCGCGCCGAGTTTGCGACGGTCGATGGTTCGGCTGGAAACCGAATCGAGGAATACATTGACTTGACCACCACTCCCGTAGAGATCGACCTCTGTCTGGAAAATGCCGACGTGGGTTCCAAATCCGTAGACCACCACATGGCTTCGGTCGTATTGCCGCGTCGGCGTGGCGTTTGTCGGGTCGCGGATGGAGGAGACGGTCAACATGTCGAACCGGGCATCGGACTCGAGCAGGGATGCGATTGGTTGGACCACTTCGCCGGGACCGTCGCCGTTTTCGGTGGTTTTGGTGGTGCGGACTCGGGTCGCCCGGGCCGCGTGGATCAGTGCGGAATCGGTGGACACGCCGCACTTCGTCAATTGTGGTTGTCTTCGTCTCGTACGGATCCACGATGAGCACGCGAGAATGATCGGCGCCGCTGAGGCGCGACTTGGGAGGCACAGCGGAAGTCTACGGGGACGTTGGGTCTTTGGTCCCATGACGTTCATGGGCGAAACACAGTAGCATTCGGGTATGGATACGACCATTTCCGAGTCCGCTGTCATTGATCACCAACTTACGTCCGGACGCGAGGGTTGGCCCGAAATGACCGTCGCCGCCGCCTCGATCCACAGCGTCGAATCTCGGATCGAGGATTTCTTTCTCGAGAGCTACCTGCGTTACTTCCAAAACGCCGAAGCCAAGCGTCGTTGGAACATCGACACCGATATCCCGTGGGACAAGGCCAATCCGGATTCGTCCGACGTGACTGCGATGATTGTCGAGTCTTTTTCGGCGGTCGAAATGTTCCTCCCCGATTACACCCACAAGATCATGGAACTTGTCCGCCGGTCGCGGGGCCGCGCATGGTTCCAAGCCAATTGGGGTTACGAGGAATCAAAGCACTCGATGGTTCTGGAGCGGTGGCTGGTCGCGTCCGGCAAGCGCTCGGAGGAGCAACTTGCGGAATTTGAACGCAGCCTGCTCGGAGCCGAATGGAACCTTCCGTTTGAGAGTGCCCGGCAGATGATCATTTACACGATGGTTCAGGAACTGGCAACCGGGGTCAATTACACCAACCTGCGCCGTCGTGCGGAAGAGGAGGGCGACGAGTGCCTCTCGAAGGTTCTCCGGTGGGTATCGGCGGACGAATCGGCGCACTACAACTTCTTCCGACGTGGTGTCAAGGCGTATCTGGAACTGCAACCTGAAGACACTGTTCGCGACATCAAGTATGTTTTCGACCACTTTACGATGCCGGCGCATGCCTTGATTCCGGAATGGGACCAGCGCGGGAAGATGATCGAGGACGCTGGCGTATATGGTCCGCGTATTTATCTGGCAAAGATCCGCCGCCCGATTATCGAGGACCTTGCCCTGACACGCGAGCAACTCAAGGGAACGGGGTTGAGCGATGCCGAGGTGGAGGCAATCGCGGACCGGTCCGAGGAAAAGGCAGCCGATGCGCGGCGTTCGCGCTATGAACGCTCCTACTCAATCGCCTAGTGCATGATCCGTTCGGCACTTCCAGACGAATACCTTTTGAGAGTACTTGACAAACCTGGTCTTCCACACTATAGTGCTCTTTGCGCCGCGGGGTGGAGCAGTTGGTAGCTCGTTGGGCTCATAACCCAAAGGTCGGAGGTT
>CAZYBA010000401.1:2926-3145 GCA_964646105.1 uncultured Armatimonadia bacterium | reverse complement strand
GGAATGTCGGGTTTCGAACGTCGGAATCGGTTGACGCCCAACCAGCCTCGGCGCAAGTCGGAAGCAACCCGTGCGGGATGAATGGGTGCCCCACTCCACGGTTGTCTCGGGGAACTCGAGGCAACGTCGCAGCTCAACGTTCGGGCAGCGCCGGCCGTTTCCCGTTCGCTGTTCCGTAAAGAAAAAACCCCGACGCCGGCGGCGTTTGGCCGTCGGGGG
>CAZYBA010000401.1:0-2916 GCA_964646105.1 uncultured Armatimonadia bacterium | reverse complement strand
GGCTGGTGGCGTCCACCAGCGCCAGGCGCGCATCCCGGACCGCAGGATCGGCCGCGCCGATGACCGGGCAGCGATCGTAGAAACGGGAGAACGCGCGGGCGAGTTCGTAGGTCCACGCGGCAACGGTGGCGGGAAGATATTTGTCGCCCGCTTCGCGCACCGCATGGGGAAGGCGTGCCAGTTGCTTGACCACGGCGAGTTCTTCCGGTTCGGTCAGCGCCCCCGGATCGGCGCCTTGCCCGTTGGAACCCGCCTTGCGCAGGATGCTGCGGCAACGGGCGTGGGTGTATTGGATGTACGTGGCCGTATTTCCATCGTCCGCCAGCATCCGATCCCAGTCGAACGTGATTTGGCGGTCGGGGCCTTGGTAGAGATCCGCGTAGACGACCGCACCCACCCCGAGGGTTTCTGCGATCGACTGTGCTTCGGCGGGATCGACATCGTACTTGCCGGACGCGATGTTGGCGTCCACCTTCTCGCGCGCCCGGTCCACCGCCTCGTCGAGGACATCGTTGAGGAAGACCACATTGCCCTCGCGCATGGAGAAGCGCTTGCCGTCGGGGGGCTTGACCTGCCCGAACGAGATGTGGACGGAGACATCGGCGATCGCCGGGTAACCCATGCGCCGGACAATTTCAAAGACCTGCTGGAAGTGCAGCTTTTGTTCGGCACCCACGACATAGATGTTGCGGGCCGGGGCGTACTCGCGCAGGCGGTAGAGGCACGTGGCGGCGTCCCGGGTCTGGTACAGCGTTGCGCCGTCGGACTTGAGGAGTTGGCAGAGGGGCAGTGCGCCGTCGAAATCGACGACAATCGCGCCGGTGTCCTCGCGCCGTGCGACGCCCTTGGCGAGGGCTTCGTCGAGGAGGGCCGGCATCATGGGCTCGAAGTAGCTTTCGCCGTGGGTGGTGTGGAACGACACGCCGAGCCGTGCGTAGGTCCGGTCGAATTCGGCGAGGGTGATGTCAACGAGGGCCTGCCAGGTCTGGCGTGCCCACGGGTGACCGTCCTCGAGACGTTTGAACCATGCCCGGGCGTCGTCGCGCAGTGCCTCGTCTTCCTTGGCGGCGGCGTTGTAACGGGCGTAGATCTCGACCAACGACTGGACCGGGTCGGGATCGTCCCACGGGGTGACCTGCCACCGATCGATGGCGGCCAGCAGCATTCCGAACTGGGTGCCCCAGTCTCCAAGGTGGTTGTCGGCGACCACATCGTAGCCGAGCGCTTCGTAGATGCGTCGGATGCTGTGCCCGATGACGGTCGAGCGCAGGTGCCCGACATGCATTTTGCGGGCGATGTTCGGGGACGAGTATTCGACGACCACCTTTTGGCCGTGTCCGACGGTGGGGTCGGTGCCGTAGGAGTCCCGGGCCGACTGGATGTCTTCGAGGACTTCGGCGGCGAAGCGTGCGGGGTGGGCGGAGATGTTGACAAAGCCCCCGGCCGCTTCGACCGTGGCGACCAGGGAGTCGGCGGGGATCTGAACGGCCCCCGCGATGCGCGCCGCCAGTTCGTTCGGCACGGTTCCTGCTGCTTTCGCGAGGGGAAAGACGGGAAGCGCGAGGTCGGCGATGTCTTTCTGGCGGGGCTCGGAGAGCGCGATGCTTTCGGGGGAAACCAGTCCGGTGGCGGCGAGGAGTCGTGCGGCTTCGGCGCGCAAGCGATCGTGGGCGGGAGGCATGGGCTGCATCATAGCCTCCGGTTCGGGACGATACCAATGAACGTTGGCGCGGGTTGGGGAACCAACCGGCGTGAAAAACGTCAAATAGACCGACAATTGGATTGACGAGTCCGTTCCGTTCGGGAACTTTTCCCCTGCGGATCGGCGTATGGATCATCACACAGGAAATCACCATGGCCGAAGTTGCGAGCAATGTTTTCGAAAGGTTGATGCGCCGGCACCAGAAGCAGGCGTACCACGTTGCCTATCGTCTGACGGGCAACCATGCCGACGCCGAGGATCTCACGCAAGAGGCATTTGTCAGGGCGTTCCGGTTCTTCGACACGTACCGCCGCGACCTTCCGTTCGAGAAGTGGCTGTACCGCATCATTTCGAACCTGTTTGTCGACGATGTCCGGAAGCGTTCCCGGTTGCGGACGCGCAGTCTGGACGAGCCGATTGGCGCGGACCCCGATGCGTCGTCCACGATCGAGATCCCCGACACGTCCACCAGCCCCGAGCGAGTGGTGCTGCACGAGGAGATGGACGAAAAAATCCATCGTGCATTGGCCGCGCTCCCCAACGATTTCCGGCAGACCGTCTTGCTGGCGGACATCGAAGGCCGTTCCTACGAGGAGATCGCGGACGTGATGCACTGTTCGATCGGTACTGTCCGTTCGCGTTTGCACCGTGCGCGCAAGATGCTGCGTTCCCGTCTCGAAGGCTTCGGAATCGGCTGAGGTTGGTTTTCACTCCCCATGTTGTGCAGTCGTATTGAAAATCTGCTCTCGGCGTACCTCGATGGTGAATTGGATCCGGACGAGGTGAAGGTGGTGGACGCGCATCTGCTGCGTTGCGTCGGGTGCCGCCGCGAGTTGCGTTTGCTGAACGAGACCAAGCAGGCGCTTGCGGGTCTGGCGCGACGCACGACGCCGCGCGACTGGGAGTGCATTCTCAAGGCCGATGTCGTGGACGTGGCGCGTCGTGCCGCGAACTACCCGGTCAGTCCGCGTACGGTGGTCGCGCTAGGTCTCAGCGTGGTCGGCATCTGGGCGGCGTCCCGGCAACTCGCCCGCTCCGATTCGTTCGACGGTCCCCCGCTGCCGTCTTCGGCCTATGTTCCGGTTTTGGGCTACCAAGCCGTGGTTTCCCCGTCTGCCGCATCACCGTCGAGTTGTTCGTTGGTTGTCGGCGAACCGGCGTCGGTTCGCGGTCCGTATTCCCCCGCCGCCTACGTCGCGGCACCGGCGGCCCCG
>CAZYBA010000400.1:1989-3149 GCA_964646105.1 uncultured Armatimonadia bacterium | reverse complement strand
CGGCGCCAATGACGGTCGGGTGCGATGGGATTCGCATGTGGATAGGGTCCGAATCGTGCCGGAAACAAGGTTTCACGCACGTTCGTGATCGCACCGTGACGGAACGCGCATTGTGGATGCCGTTGTTCCGCACGCGCCGGCGACGATGCTCCCGCGGGCACCGGGACATCGTCGCCACGGCAATGTGTCCCGATTGTCCGGGAGGATTCAAGCGCCGTGGAAGGGAAGATGGGCGTGGCGGCAGGTCGCCGCCGGAGCCCTTGAATGTCCAACCACGAACAAGTCCGCGCCGCTGTGCGCGCCCTTCCCATCGAACTGCCGTCCTGGGGATTCGGCAACGCCGGAACCCGTTTCGGCGCTTTCCCCGAACCCGGATCCGCACGCGACATCTACGAGAAGATCGAAGACGCCGCGTCGGTGCACCGCCTCACCGGAGCGTCCCCGACCGTCGCCGTCCACATCCCGTGGGACCTGCCTCCGGCCGGCAAGAACTGGACCGATATCGCCGAGTTCGCCCGCGGCGAAGGGGTGGCCATCGGAGCCATCAACCCCAATCTGTTCCAGGATCAGGATTACAAACTGGGCTCGGTCTGCCATGCCGACCCAGCCGTGCGCCGCAAGGCAGTCGCTCACCTCGAGGAATGCGCCCAGGTGATGCGCGACACCGGCAGCAACCTGATGTCCATCTGGCTCGCCGACGGCACCAACTACCCCGGTCAGGATGATATCCGCGGGCGCCGCGAGCGCTTGATCGAATCGCTGTCCGCCGGTTACGCCGCCATGCCCGAATCCGGAACCATGCTGGTCGAATACAAGCTCTTCGAGCCGGCGTTCTACCACACCGACCTCTCCGACTGGGGGACCTCGTTCTCGGTCTGCCTGCGTCTCGGCGATCGCGCCAAGGTGCTGGTCGATACCGGACACCACGGTCACTACACCAACATCGAGCATATTGTCGCGACTTTGTTGGCCGAGGAACGGCTCGGTGGGTTCCATTTCAACGACCGGCGTTACGCCGACGACGACCTGATTGTCGGCTCCGCCAATCCGTTCCAGTTGTTCCTGATTTTCCACGAGTTGATCAACAACCACGACGGAAAGACGGCCGCTCCGGTGGCGTACATGCTCGACCAAGCCCATGTGATCGAGAAGAAGATCGA
>CAZYBA010000400.1:0-1979 GCA_964646105.1 uncultured Armatimonadia bacterium | reverse complement strand
AGGCCCGCCAGCACCTCGTTCGCCGTTTGCGGCTTGGTGGACCGGGCCGCCTTGGCCAGCGCGCAGAAGGCGGGCGATGTTCTCGGAGCCCACGCGGTTCTGCGCGATGCCTACGAGACCGATGTCCGCCCAATCCTAGCGGCGATGCGCGAGGAGATCGGACGTCCCGCGGATCCGATGTCCGCGTTGGCGACCGACAAGATCGTCGCCGATCGCCGTGCCAAGCGGTTGGTGGAACCGCCCCGCGCGTCCGGAGGCGGACTCGGCGCCTGAGAATCCCGTTCGTTGAACGATGAAGCGGCTCCGGGGCGTTCTCCGGGGCCGCTTTGGCTATCGTGGATCGGTCTGGGGAAATGGACGAACCGAACAGAATCGGGTCGCGCTGGGGGTGGGGAATCGCTGCGCCGGTCGCCTTGGTTGCGGTGGCTTTGATTTGGGTTTTCTCGGGGGAAGTTCGCCTCTCAGGGAGGTCGGGCGAGACCGTCTACAACGGCTGGGGACTATGGGCCTGCGCGTCGGTTCCTTTCTTCTTCGGTCTGCGGCTGAATGCGGAATATTTCTTGAGCGATGTCACCGAAGCGGCGCCGTGGACCGGTTGGATCTCGCTGGTGTCGGGGTGGCTTGCCGGTGCGGGCCTGCTCGGTTGTCTCCTCTGGGTCGCCCTCGGGTTGGGCCGTTGAGTCTGTTTCCCTTGGACAGCAGATTTGTGTCCGGTGGGGATAACGAAACGGGATCGGGCAACCGCAACGTGCTCTGGAATTGCCGACGGTAGAATGGGGATCATGTCCGACGATCCTGTCCTCACCCGATTGCACCAACTCGCCCGCTGGCTCTCCGACCCGACCCGGGATTGCTCCATCCTCGCCGAGGGCAATGTCAGCGCCGCGATACCCGGAGGCGAGTCCTTCTGGCTGAAGGCATCCGGTTGCCAGATGGGCACCATGCGACCCGACCAGTTCGTGAAGATGGACATTGCCCGGACCATGCAGCTCCTGGACCACGAGCAACTGCCCGACACTGAAATCCAGCGCATGCTGCTTGCCGGTCGCTCCAACCCCGAAGACACATTGCAACCTTCGGTCGAGGCGGCACTCCATGCGCTCTGCATTGTCGAAGGCGGCGCAAAGGTGGTCGGGCACACCCATCCCACCGCGTGGCTTTCGATCCTCGGTTCGGTGAACGCCCGTGCGGCGGTGGCGGGGCGTTTGTTCCCGGACGAAATTGTGGTCTGCGGCCCCGCGCCGGCGTTCGTTCCGTATGTCGATCCCGGCCCCCCGCTCGCGCGGGCGGTCCGCGATGCGATCCGGGGCCATATCGATCAATGGGGCGAGGGGCCGAAGGTCATCCTGATGCAGAACCATGGCTTGGTGGCGCTGGGCAAGGACGCCGACGAGGTGGAGCGGATCACCGCCATGTCGGTGAAGGTGGCCCGCGCCCTGATCGGCGCATACAGCGTCGGCGGTCCCCGTTTCCTCTCGGACGCCGATGTCCAGCGCATTCACAAGCGTCCCGACGAACACCTGCGCCGCCAGGCCCTCGATTCCGCCAAACAAGCCTGAAGTCATGAGCCTCGACCGTCTGCTTGTCGAGCCGATTGTCCGTGCGGCCTTGGCCGAGGATATCGGCTCGGGGGATATTACGACCCGTTGCACGGTCCCTGCCGGCCTGTCCGCCTCGGCTGTCTTTCTGGTCAAGGCCGATGGCGTTGTCTGCGGCCTCGACATTGCGGCGTTGGCGATGGAACTGGTCGACCCGGCCGTGCGATTCGAATCCATGGCTGTCGACGGCGAGCGTGTGAAAGCCGGCCACATTGTGGCGAGGGTATCAGGGGACGCTCGGTCGTTGCTGACCGCCGAGCGGGTAGCTCTCAACTTCCTGCAGCGACTCTCGGGAATCGCCAGCCTGACGCGTCGTTTCGTGGACGCGGTGTCGGGGACTGAGGCGCGGATTGTGGATACCCGCAAGACCACCCCGGGATT
>CAZYBA010000399.1:0-3162 GCA_964646105.1 uncultured Armatimonadia bacterium | reverse complement strand
CGCCTGCCCGAGACGGGACGATTCCGCATTTGGTACGGAGTCCCCGAGTCGACGGTGCAAAGCCATTTGGCCACCATGGAATCCATTGATGGCATTCACTGGGAACGTCCCCACCGGCTGCTCGACGATCCGGGGCACATCCAGTTCGGCGTCAGCATCCTCGACGACCACACGGTGGACCCGGATCCGCAGCGGCGCTGGAAATATGTCTGGTACGCCAACGACGGACTGCAGGTGGCGGCGTCCCCGGACGGCCTGCGCTGGAAAAAACTCGCTCCCGGCCCGGTCCTGACGCACACACACGACATCAACCATGTCTACCGGGATCCTCTCACCGGCAAATACGGGGCCGTGGTCTCACAGATCGTCACCGATCCGGAGTGGGGCAACGCCCGCCGCATTCCGTACCACAGCGTCAGCAGCGATCTGTTACGTTGGTCCCACCCCCGCCGCATCATCCATCCCGAACCCGACGAGACCGGCGATGTCCAGTTCTACGCGATGGGCGGTGTGATCCGTCGGGGCGATCTGCTCATCGGGCTGGTGAAGGTGCTCCGTGACGATCTCCCGGCCGAGCCTAACGGACAGGTGGCGGGACTGGGCTACACAACGTTGGCTTGGTCTCGGGACGGGGCGCGCTGGGAGCGCGACCGCAACCCGTGGCTGGACCGCAACCCCGAACCGGGCACTTGGGACCGCGCCATGACCTGGGGAGACTGCCAACTGCCGGTCGACGATACGTTGATGGTCTACTACGGCGGGTACAAGCGGGGGCACAAGGTCGAACGATTTACCGAACGTCAGATCGGTCTCGCCCGTTGCCCGATCGACCGCTACGTGGCGCGGAGGGTCGCCGCAGGTGCAGTGGGCTGGATCCAAACCCCTTGGATCCGGTGCGCGAGTGAACAACTCACAATCAACGGCCATTTCCGCCGACCCATGAAGGTGAGTGTGATCGACGGCAACGGCAAGCCGCCCATCGGATTCGGTAACGCCAACTCCGTTCCCATCCAAGGCGACCGTGTTCACCACCCGGTCCGGTGGCGCGGCGATCGCCCGCTTCCCAAGGGCCGCGCCATCCGATTGCGTTTCGAGTGGAGCGACGGCGACCTGTTCGGGTTTTCGTTCTCCTGACTGCGCCCCCCGGCACGATTCCCGCCACTAGCCCGGCAAAACATCGTCCGATCCCACGTCAAAACCGCGCTTGTAACGGACCGTTACAACCAATACAATCCTAGATGCTGTTTCTCGGGACTGCTTTTCTTCCAGCCTCCGGGAAAATCGGGGTTCGCCCCCAAAATGCCCGACACGCAAAGCACATAGCCGCTGGGATCGCCCCCCCCCTGCGCGACTCTCTGTATTGAGGTAAAGACCATGTCCACTGTCATGACACTGCGCGTACCCGACGCCGCCGCCCAAACCATCAAGGAAATCGCCAAACGACAAAAACGTTCGGTCAGCCAAGTGGGCGCCATCGCCATCGAGGAATGGACACGGATGCAACGTTTCCCGGGCATCGAATTCAGAAGCAATGCCGGGGAGCGCACTGCTTGTGTGCGCGGCCGCATCGAAGTCTGGCAAGTGGCCATGGTAGCCAACGGGTATGGAGGGGACATCGATCAGACGGCAGAACACCTGTGCCTTACCGCGGATCAGGTCAAAGAAGCCATGGGCTACTACGCCGCTCATGAGGATGAGATTGACGCCTTGCTGGACTCGAATAACCGCCCGCTCGAGGACTTGACCAAGACCATCCCCAATCTGGAAGTCATCACCATTCCGGCGGCCGAGACTACTTGACAACCCGTCGGAAGCAGTTTCCGGCAAACCATGCGTTTTCTCCTCGACGAAAACCTATCCCCGGTTGTGGCACGCGAATTGCGCCGCCACCGGCCCGGTGTCGACATCACCTAGGTTGCGGCTTGGCACGACGGCGTCTTCCTGGGACAACCCGATTCGGTTCTCATCCGGGCGGCTCACCAAGACCAGCGCATTTTGATCACCTTCGATGTCAACACCATCCCCGACGTACTGAATGAACTCCACGCAAGCGGGGAGGAGCACGCCGGGATCGTTTTTATTGACAATCGAACCGTCAAGCCAGGAGACTTCGGCGGTCTGGTTTCGGCATTGATTGGACTTTGGGATACCCACCAGGCAGAAAACTGGACAAATCGCTGCGCATTTCTGCGCCACGTCCCCGGTCCATTTAACATCTGCTAGCGCGCATTTCCTCGCAGTACAGCGAGAATCAATCCGCGCCGGGCCTCGTTTACGCACCGCACCCGGAAGCCACCAAAATTCCCCCTCACCGCTTCGGCTTGGGCTTTCCCCCACGTCCCGCAGGCTTGCCGGCACCCTTGGCAGCCGCCTTCTCCGCCGCCTTGGCCGCCGCAGCCGCGCTGGCCGCCGCACCATCCTGCTGCGCACGCCACGCCGCGTAGTTGCCCACCACCCAGCTGGCCGTCCCCTTGCCCGTCAGGCCCAATGTCTTGTTGGTGACCGCATTGAGCAAATACCGGTCGTGGCTGACCAGGAAGAGCGTTCCCGCATACTCCTGCAGCATCTCCCCGAGCGCCTCGCACGAATCGACATCCAAGTGGTTCGTCGGTTCGTCGAGGATCAGCAGGTTCACCGGGTGCAACAACATGCACGCCAGCACCAGTTTGTTCTTCTCGCCCCCGGAGAGCATCTCCACCTTCTTGAAAACATCGTCCCCGAAGAAGAGGAAACGCGCGAGCCAGCTGCGACACTGGGTCTCGTTCCACTCCGGCATCGCGTCGCGAAGCGTGTCAAGCGCCGAAAGTTCGAGGTCCAGCGAATCGGTGGCATGCTGGGAGAAATAGGCGCGGCGGACATTGTGGCCCCACTGCACCCTCCCCGATGTTGGATCCTCTTCCCCAAGCAGCATTTTCACCAACGTCGACTTGCCCGCACCGTTTGGACCGACAAAACCCACCCGATCTCCACGCTCGACCACCACATCGAGCCCCTCGAACAGGACTTTGTCACCGAAACGCTTGCCTAGGTCGGTGAGTGTCAAGACATCCCGCCCGATCCGCCCCGCCCCCTTTTCGTCCACACGGGCCCGCATCTTGGACGTGTCGACAAATACGGCGTCGACCTTTTCCATCCGGTCGATGCGCCCCTGGGTAACCTTGC
>CAZYBA010000398.1:0-3167 GCA_964646105.1 uncultured Armatimonadia bacterium | reverse complement strand
AGTCAATGCTGCGGATCAACTTGTTGCCGGCTTACATTGCGGAGCAACGCAAGACCAAGATGGCCTGGACGTTCACCGGGATCGGTGTCGCCGCGGTCGTGGGTGGGTTGCTGGGCTATCAGTTTGGCTTCCTTCAGCCGCAGGTGGCGCGGATGACCCAGGAGGCGACTGACGCCGACACCGCCGCACAGGCTGTGGAAGGATTGGAGCAACAGGCCACCGGGGAACTTGCCAAGATTGCGCCGTTGCAGGCGAAGGTCACCTTTGTCCAAGGCGTGCGCTACTTCAATCTGCTGGTTCCGCAGATCTACCGCAATGTCGCGAAGTATACGTACAACAAGGTCGAATACAGCGCGATGAATGCGAGTGCGGACACATTGACGATTTCGGCGATGGTCCAGGACCTCTCCGACGTCGGTCGTTTCTACTTGACCCTGTTCGCCAATCCCGACATTACGGCCATCAGCATCAAGGGAATGCCGGGTTGGCCAAATGCGGCTTCGCAATCGACACCGCTTCCCGGTGCGGGCAATGTCAACCCCAATCGAGCCGGGTTCCCGTTGGCGGTTACCGCGAAGTTGGTGCAGTCCGTTTCCCCGCCATCGTTCGCCGGCGCAGCGGCCGGGGGTGGCATGGGTGGTGGGATGATGGGAGGCATGTCCGGTGGTGGCATGACGGGGCCGGCGATGTCCGGTATGATGGGGCCCGGCGGCGCCGGTGGCGGCAGCATGGGTGGAAGCGGCGGAGGCGGCGGGCCTCAGGCAATGGAATGACGGGGACAGCGCCCGTATCGATGCACTAACGGAAAGTAATTATGTCCAAGATCACCCGTCCCCAGATTTACATCATCGGAGCCGTATTGGCGGTCATTGCCGGTTGCGGAATCGCTTTCGGTCTGATCAAGCCGGCGCTTGAAGAGTTCGATGCTCAGAAGGCGAAATTCGACTCGCGCAACGCGGTGGCGATAACCCGGCCCCAGGCGGAAAAGAAGCTGAAGGACGCCAAGGATCAGGTTGCCCAAGCGGAATCCAACTGGGCCAAGTATCTGGACCGGTATATGCCGCCGATCGATGTGTCCAACACGTACAATGCGTGGCAGTCGCTGGTGAACGAGCAAGTCAACGTGCTGGGTCCCAAGTTGGACCGGTTCATCAAACAAGACAAGGATGTCCGCATTCTTCAAGCCAACTTTGCGTTGCCTGCGGCTCCGGATGACCCGAATGCCGCCTTGAGCGAAGTCTTCGTCTTCAGCCCCGGATCGGTTCAGGTCGCAGGTAGTTTCAGCAAGATCCTGAAGCACGTTGAACGATGGAACGACTTTGATCGACTTGCGCTTGTCACTGGTTTCCAGTTGTCTGGAAATTCGCCCAATCTGGTGGGTCAGTATGCATTGACCGTCTACGAATTCACCCGCGGCGACAAGACGAAGGCGACGAACATCCCGCAGGCTGGTAATGCTGGTGGGATGGGTGGTGGAATGGGTGGAATGATGGGCGGTATGGGCGCTGGCATGGCAGGCATGATGGGCCCCGGCGGCGCAGGCGGTGGAAGCATGGGTGGAAAGTAAGCGCATGATCAAAAAGAACGTTGAAATGCGGCTGACCTACGCGGTGGCGCTGCTGTCTCTCGCGGGAGTCGTATCCGGATGCGCGAGCGACTCATCGGACACCGCTGCGACTACCGATACGTCAGTGGCTCCGATGGCGGACCCGTCTGCGTCCGGTCCCTCCGGTGCGATGCCGGGAGCTCCAACGCCGGCCGCGGCAGGCGGTACGGGAACCACGGGAGGACAGGCCGGGGCGAACACAGCGCAAGCCGGGGCTCCTGCGTCCAATTCGTGGGAATCCGTGGCGCGTCAAATTCCCGGTTTTGCCGCACCGGCGGGTGGCGCGATGCCGGCCCAGGGCATGGGGCAGGCGGCTGCGGGTGCGGGTCCCGGAGCTCCGGGCGGCAACACGTCGGGAAAGCCACTTGGCGTTCGCCCCGGTGCGGTTGCTGCGAAATTCCGCCAGGATCCGTTCGAATCGTTTGTGAAGTTTGTCGTCCCGGAAGTGCCTGCATTCACGTTGGCTCTGCCTCGACGTCTCGCGTCTCCGTACATTCCGCCGCCTCCGCCTGTCGACGAGGGGGACCCGAATTTGATCAAGGGGCCGTTGCCTCCCTTGTCCCGGCGCGTTGCCGGAGTCATGTACAACGGGGCGATCACGGCGATTCTGGAAACGGGTGACGCGAACGGCGCGGTACAGCACGATGTGATCCGTCCCGGATCGGTTATTCCCTTCGGGATTCCCGGGCAGCCCGATCTGACGGTCGAGTCGATCACGATGAAATCGTTGATCTTGCGGGCCCAGGATGGCCGTTCTGTTGAGGTCAAGTTGTCGGGCCTTCCGCCGGCGGTGGCGGACGCATTGCGAGGGCAATTTTCGAACCAAGGCGGCGCAGGTGCCCCCGGTGGATCGATGGGCGGAATGGGAATGGGAGCCGAAGGCGGCGGCGGCGGCGCAGGCGCGGGCCCGGCCAAGTAAGAGGCGCCCCGAATGTCGGGGCATGGTGTTAGCAGGATTTTCTGTTTGCTTGCGGAATGTTGCGAGGTGAACCAGATGAAGTCGATCAATGGAATGATGTTTGCTGCGGTTGCCGGCATTGTGGCAATCTCCGCGCCGGTGCCTGCAATGGCCCAACAGGATAGGAATACCAATTCGATCACGTTGGACCTGAAGGACGCCCCGATCCGGACAACCCTGGAAATGGCGTTCAAGCAAGCGGGCATCACGAACTACGTCATCGACAACAACGTTGCGGGCTTTGTGACAATGACCATCACGGAGCAGCCGTTTGAGAATGCGTTGAAGTTGATCATGCGTGCCGCTACGATCCCGTTGACCTACATCAAGGAAAACAATGTTTACATCGTCAAGCCTCGTCAGATTACGCAACCGTCGACGGCCCCTGCTCCGGACATTAGCCGTGAGGAGACCAACGAACAGGACAACGTCACGTTCGAACGTATTCCGTTGACGTTCATCGATCCCCTCGATCTCCAGATGGCGTTCGGGAATGTCCTCTATATCCGACAGTTCATCGGGCGGATGGGCGCCGGTGGCGGCATGGGTATGGGCGGCATGGGCGGTGGCATGGGCGGTATGGGCGGCGGCATGGGCGGCATG
>CAZYBA010000397.1:0-3173 GCA_964646105.1 uncultured Armatimonadia bacterium | reverse complement strand
AACACGTCGAAAAGGACGCGGCCCTCGAACGCCGCTTCCAAACGGTTCTCGTCGGCGAACCCTCTGTCGAAGACACAATCGGCATCCTGCGCGGATTGCGCCCTCGTTACGAGGCTCACCACAAAGTAAAGATCACCGACTCCGCCCTTGAGGCCGCAGCAAAGCTGTCCGCCCGGTATGTCACCGAACGATTCCTGCCCGACAAGGCCATCGATCTCATAGACGAAGCATCCGCCAAGGTTAGGATCAACCTCAGCGCACTCCCCACCGAACTGCGTCTTCAGGAATCCCGTCTCGAGGAACTGATGAACCAAGGAAGGGCCGCAGTCGACGCCCAAGCATATGAAGAGGCCGCCCGGCTGCGGGACGAAGAACAAACCCTTCGCCAATCCTACTTGCTCGCACGGTCCGAATGGGAGCGCGCCAGCGGAATGGATTCCGTGGTCGATGAAACAGACATCGCGGAAGTGGTCGGCAAGGCCACCGGGATCCCGGTTTCCCGGATGCTCGAGGAAGAGTCCGCAAAGCTACTCAACCTCGAAAGCCACCTGCACAACCGGGTCATCGGGCAGGACGCCGCAGTCGTGGCGGTCAGCGAGGCAATCCGACGTTCGCGTGCAGGCCTTGCGGACCCGCAACGCCCGATCGGATCCTTTCTCTTTCTCGGCCCAACCGGCGTGGGCAAGACCGAACTGGCAAAGGCGCTCGCCGAATTTCTCTTCGACGACGAAACGGCACTGGTACGAATCGACATGTCGGAATACATGGAGAAGCATTCCGTCGCTCGTCTCATCGGAGCTCCCCCGGGTTACGTCGGGTACGAAGAGGGCGGCCAGCTCACCGAGGCCGTCCGGCGACGCCCCTACCGCGTCGTACTGCTCGACGAAATTGAAAAGGCGCACAGTGACGTCTGGAACATTCTTTTGCAAGTTCTCGACGATGGACGGCTCACCGACGGCCAAGGACGGGTCGTCAACTTCAAAAACACCCTGATCCTGATGACGAGCAACATCGGCTCCCCTGCCATTCAGGAAGCCACCGCCGCGGGAATCGATCCCGAGGCCGCCGCGCGCGAAGAACTACGACGTCACCTGCGCCCCGAACTCCTCAACCGAATCGACGAGGTCATCGTCTTCAAGCCGCTCAGTCGTAGCGAAATCCAACAGATCGTTGCCCTGCTGCTCCAACGCACCGACAGACAACTTTCCGAACGGCAAATCCATCTCGAGGTGAGCTCCGAAGCCCGCCGATACCTCGCAGAACGGGGATACGACCCGGTTTACGGCGCCCGCCCCTTGCGCCGCCTGATTCAAAAACAGGTTGAAAACCGAATCGCAACTGAATTGCTCGCAGGGCGCGTGCACCCAGGCGACACACTACAAGTCGACCAAGGAGCCGATCCGGATCAATTGACCCTATCCGCCCGAGCGAGGGGAACGGGACAACCTCCCGAACCCGCAACGACCTGACCTACCAAAGCAGCGAGCACAGGTTCGATCGAAATGAAAACGCCTCCCGGAAACTCCGGGAGGCGTTGTTGCGATCGGGAATATCGCAGAATTAGCGCTTGGAGAACTGGAATCCGCGGCGCGCACGCTTGCGGCCGTATTTCTTCCGTTCCTTGACGCGTGGATCACGGGTCAGATACCCGCCGCGGCGCAACACCGGACGCAGTTCCGGTTCGGCGACAACCAACGCCTTGGAGATACCATGACGCAACGCACCGGCCTGCCCAGAAATTCCCCCGCCCAACGTCCGCGCGAAAACCGAATAGCGGCCTTCGGTACCCGTGACCTTGAACGGTTGGAGGATCAACGCCTCAAGAGTCCGACGGCAGAAATACTGCGCGAGGGATTTCTTGTTGACTTCGATGGACCCGTCCCCGGACGAGAGCCAAACTTTCGCAATCGCGTTCTTGCGCTTGCCGGTTCCGTAGTAGCGAACAGAGTCAGCCATGATTACGCTCCTGCCTTTTCTTTGCGACGGGCCGAGCCCTTGATCTGTGCCTCGTGGCGGGCAAGACCCTCTTCACCAGCATACACACGCAACTTGGTGAGCGTCTTGGCGCCCAGGCTGTTGTGGGGCAACATGCCCTTGACCGTACGGTAGATCGCATAGTCGGGGCGCTGTTCGAGCAAAGTCCCACGGGCAATCTCACGAATACCACCGGGCCACAACGTATGCCGGTAGATCGGCTCGTCGGACTTGTTGTTGCCCGTGTAAACCGCACGCGCCGCGTTGATGATAATCACGTGGTCACCGCAGTCCATGTGCGGGGTAAACATCGGCTTGTGCTTACCGCGGAGCAGTTTCGCCGCCTCGACACACAGTCGACCCACGGACTGTCCCGTGGCGTCCAAGACTATCCAGTCTCGTTCAATTTCGCTCGGTTTCGCCGAGTAAGTCTTCATCGTCATTTCTCCCGATCAAACTTCCACTATCCGCTTGCCCGCATAGTTCACGCGAAACAAGCACAATCCCTTGGCCGGCGCAATCGGCGGGCACCGACCTGGATCGCGCGACAACAAGATCTGCGCGACCCCGTCGGGGCTGGTTCGCCCCCTGCCCACCGACACCAAAGTTCCGACCATCGCACGCACCATATGGCGCAGAAACGCGTTACCTTCCACCCACACCAGGACAAATCCAAGGCGGTTCTCGATGCGGACCAACCGCACACAACGAACCGTAGAACGTTCTGGCCTCGCCGGCCTGCCAAACGCACCGAAGTCGTGCAGACCCACCAGTGCTCGGCTGGCTTGACGCATCGCTTCGAAGTCCAGTGCACCGGTCACCTGCCAGGTGAAACGATCGGCAACCGCCGACCGCATCGGGGAGTGCCAAACAGCGTACCTGTACAACCGACCGGTCGCGTCGTACCGCACATGGAACCCCGGCTGAGTTTCGCGACAACGTCTTACCGAAACATCCCGCGGAAGAAGCGCGTTCAATGCGGTTGCGAGCCGCTGGTCCGACATTCGTGTCGAGACATCGAAATGAACTTCCTGTCCCAAGGCATGGACTCCGGCATCGGTTCGCCCCGACCCATGAACCCTCGCAAATTGTCCTGTCGCGGATGTAACCGCTGTCTCCAACACCTCCTGAACCGTCCGCAGACCCGCCTGGTACTGGAACCCGGCAAACTCCGTTCCGTCGTATTCAACACGCAACCG
>CAZYBA010000396.1:0-3188 GCA_964646105.1 uncultured Armatimonadia bacterium | reverse complement strand
GTCGCGGTGATGTCCAAGGATCCTGCCCTCGCGGCGGTGGTCGACCGGCTTTGGGACGATGTCGTGGCGGGCAAGATTTACGTGACCGGAGGCATCGGATCCCGCGGCAGCGGGGAAGCGTTCGGCGACCGCTACGAACTCCCCAACCGCACCGCCTACGCGGAAACCTGCGCCGCCATCGCGATGGTGCTCTGGTGCCAACGACAGTTCGAGCGACACGGAGAATCCAAATTTGTCGACATTCTCGAACGGACGCTCTACAACGGCCTGCTCTCCGGTGTGTCGCTCGACGGCAAGGGGTTCTTCTACACGAATCCGCTCGAGTCGCGCGGGGGTTCCACCCGCCCGGCCTGGCACGATTGCGCCTGCTGCCCCCCGAATGTCCTGCGCTTCCTGCCGACCATTCCCGGTTACGCGTACGCGGTGTCGGGGGATTCGGTCTATGTCAATCTCTACATGGCGTCCACGACCGAACTCGCGGTCACCGGAGGAAAGCTGCGCCTTACCCAGACCGGCAACCATCCCTGGGACGGCGAAATCGGCATTCGTCTCGACTCGGCCAAGCCGATGCGGTGCGCGTTGCGGTTGCGCATTCCCGGCTGGGCCAACGGGGACGCCATGCCGTCTGACCTGTATCGGTTTGCGGCCGGCTCGAAGCAAGATGTCCGTTTGACAGTCAACGGAGCAACGGTGCCGCTTCGGCTGGAGAAGGGTTACGCAGTCCTTGACCGCACCTGGAAAACCGGCGACCGTATCCAACTCGACCTCCCGATGGATGTCCGCCGCGTCGTCGCACATCCCGGGGTGGTGGCCGATCGCGGCCGGGTGGCGTTGCAACGGGGTCCGCTGGTCTACTGCGCCGAGGGCGTCGACCAAAACGGCAAGAGTGTCCTCGCCCGGTTTGTTCCCGACTCCGAGCCGATCCGCGCGACACCGCGCCCGGACCTGCTCGGAGGCATTGTCCAGCTGGAAACGTCTGCCCGCGATACGGTCCGCGACAGCCAGGGAAATGTGGCGGTGGGGAGTGCGGCGCCGATGCGCTTCGTCCCATACGCCTGCTGGGCCAACCGTGAACGCGGCGAGATGGCGGTGTGGGTGGCGCGTGAACCGGGTGCCGCACAGTTGCCCCCGCTTGCCACCTACGCCCGAACTGCGAAATGGAGCGCGTCGGGAGGCACCGGCCTCGAATCCGTGCGCGACCAGCAGGAACCGGCCAGTTCCATCGACCACGCCAATCCGTTCTTCCACTGGTGGCCCCGCAAGGGAACCGCGGAATGGGTGCAGGCCGATTTGGTTGGGACCGTCCGTGTGGGCGGAGTTTCCGTTTATTGGTTCGACGACACCGGAATCGGCGAGTGCCGCCTTCCCGCATCCTGGAAAGTCCGGTTGCGGGTCGGTGGCGAATGGGTGGATGCGGAGGGCGCGGACGCCTACGGCACGGCGAAGGATGTCTTCAACACGGTGTCGTTCCGCCCGCAAACCGCCGACGCGGTGCGTTTGGAGATCCAACTCCCTCCCGGATTTGCGGCGGGAATCCACGAGGTGCGCATCCTCGACGAGCGCCGGCGCGAGTTGCCGTAGAAACAAGGCCTCCCCCGGGTTGTCCCCGGGGGAGGTTGTTTCATCCAGGGACGACGTTGTTGCGCGGAAACGGGTTCCGAGTCCCGAGTCACGTTGCGCGCGGCAGGGTTATTCTGCGGAGCGGACCTCGAACGTACGCTGGACCATCGCTTGGCTGTCGAGTTGGACATCGATGCGATAGGTGCCGGCCGGCCAGTCGCGCGGAAGGCTGAACGTAAAAATCAGTTCGGTGCGATTGCCCTTTTCCGGTATGGGAACCTTTCCCTGTTGCTCCGCCAGGCGCCGATTCTTGTGACCAAGGACATCAACCGCGGTCAGGATTGCCTTGACCGTGCTTGCAGCCGCCGGATCCTGAACCGACGTGCGCAGTTGAACAACCCGTTCCCTGGGGAACAGCCGGCGCAACGACGAACCATCCTGTCGGGTCAGGCGCGCTTCCGTCAGCTTGGGTGGGGCGGCGCAGGCACACAATGCAATCGACCATGCCGCGGCGACGCCTGCCGGGCGCAACCAAACACTTCGCATACGCTGGATTGGGACAGGGATCATGCGGATTCCTTGTTTTCGCAATGAGGACCGGCGACCCGATCGGTTAGGGAACCGGCGGATCTTCCGATTTCGGATTTACCCACGACCGCTGTCACGACCCGATCGATTCCGGCCAAGTCGGGAATTCGCTCGGGCGAGGTCCATCCCGACGCGGCGAGGATGGCTTCCACGGCGGGGGCCTGGCCCGCTCCAACTTCCACGGCAATCGATGCTGCCGGACGCAGGAACGGCGGCGCCTCCATCGCCAAGCGCCGGTAGAGACCCAGACCATCGGATTCCGGACCGAACAGCGCGGCCGACGGTTCGAATGCGGCGACTTCCGGGGCCAGTTGCGGACGTTCGGACTCAGGGATGTACGGCGGGTTGGAGACCACGGCATCGTAGACGGTCCCGGGGGCAACGTTTCCGAAGAGGTCGGCGTGTTGAAAGCGGATGCGCTCCGCGACGTCATGGCGGATGGCGTTGGCACGCGCCTGTTCCAGGGCAGCCGAACTGACATCAATCGCATCCACGCGGATGTTCGGACGGTGCTTGGCAATGGCGACTGCGATGCATCCGGATCCGGTGCCGACATCGGCGATGTGCACAGAAATATCCCTAGGAAATTTTCCCAAAACCCATTCGACCAGCAACTCGGTCTCCGGCCGTGGGACGAGCACCCCGGGCCCGACCGCGAATTCGAGGCCGTAGAACCATCGGTTTCCGAGGATGTACGCCAGCGGTTCGCGTCGTTCACGACGTTCGATCAGGGTTTCGACCTGAGCGGTTTCGCTGTCCGAGGGCGCCGCGCGACGCAGGACCATTTGTTCGCGTGTCATGCCGAGGGCAGCGGCGATCAGGACACGTGCCTCGAGACGGCATTCCGCAGGGTCTATCCCCGCAGCCGCGAGTCGTGCGGCGGTACGGTCGACATATTCCTGCCAAGCCTCGGTCACGATCGTGGGGACGATCTCCGTGGGCGCAGCAGTTCGGCGATCGCCTTGAACTGCTGCGCGTCCTCGAACTGCCGATAGACGCTGGCGAAGCGCACGTAGGCCACTTGATCCAGGTCGCGAAGG
>CAZYBA010000395.1:0-3190 GCA_964646105.1 uncultured Armatimonadia bacterium | reverse complement strand
TCCGGACAATCCAACCACTGAATAACCAAGTCCGAGCAACATCGGGCCTATCCTACCGTGCCGCGGCACCGTTACCCCGTTCCCGAATCTCTCGCGAACACCGGGGAATCGGCGGGCTACGCAAGACGCCGACAACCCTGCCGCACCGTGACCACACCTGCCGTCGTAGGAGTCGACACCAATCCCGCATCCGCCCGGAGGACGAGGCAACGAGCAGGCGCGTCCGGCGCTGAGAACTGCGCCACACACGCGTGCCGAACCTGCGGTCCGATGCGCGCGGTTTGGCGCCCGGCAGGTGCCTCGCGCCAAGACGGCGGCAGCCAACCGGTCAATCCGGCGGCGCAACGCCGCCCCGCTCACAATGCGCGCGCCAGAAATCCACCGTCGACGGCAAGACAGGTACCGCTCACATGCCGGGATGCCGGGAGGCACAGGAACGCCACCACAGACGCGATGTCCTCCGGGTCCGCGACCCGCCCCGACGGTGTGGCGGCCAGAATCCGGTTCAGCCACGCCGGATCGTCCAAAATCGGTTGCGCCAGCGGCGTGCGCGTGTACCAAGGATTTACCGAATTCACTCGCATGCCGTCCGGAGCCCATTCCACCGCCAGGTAGCGGGTCAACTGGTCCAGTGCGGCCTTGGTCATCGCGTACGGGGCTCCACTTCCCACATACCCGGATCCTGCCACCGAACCTACCTGAACGATCGAACCCGATGCAGACTCGCGCAAATACGGATGCGCCGCACGGCACAATTCCCACGCCGACTCCACATTGACCGAAAACAAACGGTCGTACGCATCCTTCGGATAGGACACACTCGCCACCCGGTGGTTCGTGCCCACGTTGTTCACCAAGATGTCCAAGCCGCCGCACTGGTCCACCGCATCGTCCACAATCCGGCCGGCGGCACCCGGCTCCGAGACATCGGCGATCAGCAACCGGTGCGGAAATTCCCCTTCGGGAACCCGCCGCGCCACGACAGACACCTGTGCGCCCAACGACGCCAACTCGTCGGCAACCGCACGACCGATGCCCAACGTGCCCCCGGTCACCAATGCCTTGCGGCCGTCCAATCGCCAACGCCCTGTTCCGCTGCTCATGAAACGGTTTTACCCTGACACGAGGCACAGTGCGACGCAGGTCGAGGGGCCGAACGAATCGCCGACGCTTCCCAAACATCTCTCCGCTGCGACGACCGAAGCGCGTGGCACGACGTTGCGGCTAGGCGCAGCCCGCCGGACAGGCTCGACGAACGAATGCTCAAAACTGCAGGCGCCGCCGCCGCATGGCCACCGATTGCAACAACCCGATTGCCGAAAGGCTGGTCCACGCGGACGATCCCCCCTGGCTGATCAAAGGCAACGGTACCCCTGCGACCGGCAGGATTCCGCAATTCATGCCGACATTCACCACGGTGTGGAACGCAAACAATGTGGTGACACCGACGGCGATGAGTCGGCCATGGGTGTCCTCCGATTGCGCCGCGGTCACCAACCCGCGCCCGAGCAACACGCCGTAGGCCGTCAGCAGAATCACCGAACCAACGAACCCGGTCTCTTCGGCGACGACCGTGAAAATGAAGTCCGTGTGGTTTTCCGGCACCCAGCGTCCGCGATTCTGGATTCCTTGGCGCCACCCCTGGCCCGTGGCCTGGCCACCGCCGATCGCCGCCAATGCCTGATCGATCTGGTAGCCCAACTTGCGCGGGTCTTTCTTGACGCCCAGCAGGATGAGGATTCGGTCCTTTTGATACTGCTTGATGAACTTGCCCGATTGCCAAGCGATACCGAACACCAATGCCCCCGCGGCAATCAAGGCGACAATCTGGCGCATGTCGGCACCTGCCACAAAGACCATCACCAGCCAAATGGTTCCGAACACCAACGCGGTGGTCAGGTCGGGCTGGGCCGCCACCAGTCCCATCGGCAGACCGACATGCCCCAACGTCGAAAGCAATGTTCTGAAGTCACGGATCCGCCCGCCGACACGCACCAGGTGCGCCGACAACGTCAGGATCAACGCGATCTTAGCGAACTCCGACGGCTGCAGCTTGAAGCCCATCGGCAAAGGGATCCAACGCGCAGCCCCTTTGGTTGCCTCGTCCTGGAAGAAAAACGCCACTGTCATCAAGAGACCGACACTGGTCCAGTGGATCGGCCGAGACAGCTTGGCGGTCAGACCGTAGTTGGTGCAGGCGAACAACAGCATCAACGCGAAGCCGATGCCGATCAAGATCGTCTGCTTGAAGACCATCGATCGCCCGCCGGGCAACGTATCAAGGGCGGAGACCAACATCATGAGGCCGGCGCCGATCAGGAACCCGACAACGCCCAGCAAAAGCCAGTCGATGTTCTTGCGGAGGCGGGGTTCAACCCACTGTGACGGCATCCCCATGGTGAACGGAAGGATCGGCCCGATTCGGGGGCGAAACACAGGTCCGTGAACGGTGGACCTGACGGGCGACGCCCGATGCGACTCCCGTGGGTTTTCCTCGTTGCGATTATACCGTTGACAGGATTCTCTCCCCGTGTCGGTGCCCAGGAGACCGTCGCGGTCGCCCGACGCCAGACATTGCCGAGTGGACTGCGCATTGTGGTGCTTCCCCGAAAAGGCTCCGGTTCGGTCGTCCTCGAACTGCGCGTTCGCTCCGGCAGCGCCGACGCACCCCCGGGGGGCGCGCACCTTCTCGAACACAGTGTCTTCCACGGCGGACGCGACCGAGCCCATGGCGAAATCGACCGCGTCATGGAAACCATCGGGGGAGAGATCGACGCGCGGACATTTCGCGACTCCGTCCGTTACCGGGTTGAAGTTCCCGCCGATCGGTGGCGCGATGCGCTGGCGATGCTCGCCGAACTGACCCTGACCGCGACACTCCCGCAGAATCGGTTCGAAATCGAACGGCAGATCATCGCGCAGGAACGACGTTATTCCCAAATCGACCCGGTCCGCGCCGGGACCCAGCGGCTGTTCCAAATCTGGTTTCCCGGGGACTCGTACGGCCTCGATCCCTTGGGTAGTCTCTCCGACTTGGCCGCGCTCACCACGGAGACCCTGGCAAGCCTCCATCGCAAGAACTATCGTCCCGATCACATGAGCCTGGTGGTCGGTGGACAGGTTGATCCCGACGAAGTACTGCGGGTCGCCGACGCCCTGTTTGTCGGCGATGCGAATGCACCGAAATTCC
>CAZYBA010000394.1:1181-3212 GCA_964646105.1 uncultured Armatimonadia bacterium | reverse complement strand
CGGGCAAGTCCACCCTGATGCGCACCATCGCGACACTGCAGGATCCGGATCAGGGAACGATCCGCCTCGACGGTGTGGATACGGTGGCGGACAAGGATGTGATGCGCCGTACATTGGGCTACCTGCCTCAGGAGTTCGGCTTCTACCCGAACCTTTCCGCGGAAACCACCCTCGACCATTTTGCAGAGCTGAAGGGCTTCTCGAACCGCAAGGATCGTCGCGAAACCGTTGCCCATCTGCTGCGCCAGGTCAACCTCTACGAAGTGCGGCGCAAACCGGTCGGCGGTTTCTCGGGCGGAATGAAACAGCGCCTCGGAATCGCGGTCGCCCTGCTCGGCCAGCCCAAGGTGGTGATTGTCGATGAACCGACGGCGGGTCTCGACCCCACCGAGCGCAATCGTTTCCTCAACCTGCTTTCCGAGGCGGGGGAAACTGCGGCGGTCATTCTGTCGACACACATTGTCGAGGACGTCGAGGAGTTGTGCGAGCGAGTCGCCATTATCTCGACGGGAACTGTGGTGGCTTCCGGTGATCCCGCCCAGGTCATCGCGACGGCTTCCGGCAAGTTGTGGCGCAAGCAGGCAACACCCGAGGAAACCCAGGCGTTGGAGCAAACCGCGCGCGTGGTGGCCAAGCGCTTGGTCGCGGGACGCCCGGTGGTTACGATCGCATCCGACACCGACCCCGGGAACGGATTCGCGCCGGTGAATCCGACCCTCGAGGATGCCTACTTCCTGCACACGTCCGGGAGCACTGTGCGATGATCCCGATTGTCCGCTTTGAATGGCGGTTGCGGCTGCGCCAGCCGGCCACCTGGCTGTACATGCTGGTGTTTTTCCTGTTGTCGTTCTTGTTCGTGTCGACGGACGTCGTGCAGCTGGGTGGGGCGGACGGTCCGGTGAAGGCCACCAGCCCGGTGATGGCGGCGCGGGTTCTCACGATCTTGGCGGCATTGGGTTCGGTGGTCTCGGCCGCGCTGGTCGGCACCGCGATCCAGCGCGACAGCGACGCCAAGGTGGCTGATTTGTTCGCAACCACCGGAGTGGGCAGGACGGGCTATTATTTCGGACGTTTTGTCGGAGCCTGGCTGGTTTCCGTGCTGGTCTTCAGTGCGCTTCCATTGGGAATGATGGTCGGCGCGGCGATGCCGTGGGTGGATCCCGAGACCATTGGGCCGTTCCAAATCCAGACCTACGCCGGGGCGCTGTTCCTGGTCATCGTGCCCAATCTTCTTGTGTGCGGAGCGCTGTTTTTCGTCTTCGGGACCGCGTCCCGCTCGCTGATGGCCGTCTACACGCTCGGGGTCGGCCTGTTCGTGCTCTGGGCAATCTCCGGCAGCCTGCTCGGCAACCTCGACAACCGTGCCCTTGCGGCCATGCTGGACCCGTTCGGGATGGGGGCCTTGCGGGAGCAGACCCGCTATTGGTCGGTATTCGATCAAAACTCCCGACAACTCCCCATGGCGGGCTGGTTGCTTTCCAACCGTGCCCTTTGGTGCGGCGTTGCGCTTGCCTTGCTGGGGGTAGGCTGGAATCGGTTCTCGTTCCGGACCGATGTGCGCTCACGCCGGGCCCCGCGTCCGTTGGAGCAGGCCGATCAAGCCCGGGATGTTGCGTTGGCCGGGCCGGCGCCGACCCAGCCGCCGCGGTGGTGGTCGACCGTGCGCACCGTCGCACGCAGCACCCATTCGGACATGGTGCGCGGGATTTCGTACAAGCTGATTGTCCTGGCGGGCCTGCTGTTGCTCGGTACCAATGTCTGGTTCGCAGACCGGATTTTCGACAACGAAACAATCCTGCTGACACCGGTCGTGCTCGAGGCGGGCTTCGGTAGTTTCATGTTGTTCTTCATCATCCTGATCACCGTGTACGCCAGCGAGGCGATCTGGCGGGAGCGGACCGTGCGGATCGACCAGATCGCCGACGCATTGCCGGTGTCGTCGTCGGCGGTGGCGTTTGGAAAATATCTCGCGTTGTGCGCCATGCTCACCCGGACAGCGCTGTTGGTCGGGGTGGGGTGTGTCCTGCTGCA
>CAZYBA010000394.1:0-1146 GCA_964646105.1 uncultured Armatimonadia bacterium | reverse complement strand
CGGGCTACATCGGCATGGCGATTTTGCCGCAGCTGTTTGTGCTCGCGGCGTTCGCTACCTTTGTGCATACGTTGGTCGACCACCGGTTTGTGGGCCACGGCATCGTGCTGGGATTGTTTGTGATGCAGTTGGTCCTGCCGGTGCTGGGCCTGGACCACGGCCTGCTGGATTTGTTCAGTATCCCGACCCCGACGCTCTCGGACATGAACGGGTACGGACCGTTCCTGGAGCCGATGGGTTGGTACACGCTGGCCTGGGGTTCCTTCGCGGCCGCGCTGTTGGTGTTGGCGTCGAAGTGGTGGATCCGCGGCCGTGACAGCCGCCTCGCCGCGCGCATCCGTGCCAATCGCCTAGGCATATCGGGCGGTGCGACCCTCTCCGCATTCGCGCTGGCCACCGCCGGCAGTGCCGCATGGATCCTCATCAACACCCATGTCCGCCACGACTACCGCTCGGGCAAGTCCCAGATTGCCGACCAAGCGCGTTACGAAACCACGTTCCGCAAGCAATGGATCGCCAAGGACCAACCCAAGGTGGTCAAGGTCGATTTGGACGTCAACTTGTTCCCATCCCAAGGCGACTATGTCTCGTCCGGGACCTTGACCCTGCGCAATACGTCGACACGCCCGATCGACGATGTGTTCCTCGGGGTCGACCCCGATGCCAGCGACGTCACGCTGGACTTCGGGGGTGGTTCGGAGAATGTCTTCCGGTATCCCGACCTTGGTGTCCAGATCCACTCTCTCAAGCAGGCGATGGCGCCGGGTGCGGAAACGACACTGCGTTTCCGGATAGCCCGGACCCGGGAGGGCTTTCCCGACGGAGCGCCTTCGCTGGATGTTGTGGCGAACGGGTCGTTCCTGACCATGCCGGTCCCGTCGATCGGGTATCAGGAGGGTGCGGAGATCGCCGACGACAGCGAACGTCGCCGCCAGGGACTTGCCAAGAAAGCCCAGATGGGCGATCCGGAGGACCCGAAAAGCCGTTTGTCGAGTTATCTGGGCAAGGATGCCGATTGGGTGAGGTTCGCATGCACCGTGCGTACCGAACCCGGTCAGACCGCGGTTGCGCCGGGTTATCTGGAGAAGCAGTGGAATGAGGACGGCAAGGCCTGCTTCCGTTATGTGATGGACGCTCCGATTCGCT
>CAZYBA010000393.1:0-3229 GCA_964646105.1 uncultured Armatimonadia bacterium | reverse complement strand
ACGCGCGCAGCTTGGGGAAGAAATCGTCCGGAGGCATGATGGAGCCTGCCCAGCCCTGGATGGGTTCGACCACGAACGCGGCCACTTGTCCGGTGGTGTTGTTGTGGAGGAAGTCCTCGTAGAAGGCGATGTAGGCGTCGGTGTCGAGGGTGCCGTCGGGGCGGGTCCACAGCGGTCGGTACGGCACCGGCCGCGGGACCAGGAAGAAGCCTTCGGCCCGTGACGCGCCGTTGGTGCGGTTCATTTTGGCGAGGCTGACCGAGTGACCGGACTTGCCGTGGAAGTCCATGGTGCAGCCGAGGAATTCGTGCTTGCCGGTGTATGCGCGGGCGGCGCGCAGGGCGGCCTCGACCGCGGTGGTGCCGGAGTCGTAGAGCTGGACTCCGTCGATGCCGTCGGGGAGGATCTCCACCATCTTGCGCAGCAGGTCGAGCTTGACCGGGGTGGTGAAGTCGTGGCAGTTCATCAGGGAACGGGCTGCTTCTACCACCGCCTCGGTGATCTTGGGATGGCAGTGGCCGAGAGTGGTCACATAGATCCCGGACGAAAAGTCGATGTAGCGGTTGCCGTCGACATCGCGCATCACCACCCCGTAGGCGTCCTTGAAGCAGACCGGGTGGAGCTTGACCTGGGACGACAGTCCGCGGATGATTTCGGAGGCTTCGGAGTGCATGGCACGGGATTCCGGGCCGGGACTTTCGGTGCGCATCTCGGGGATTTGGGAGAAGTCGATGCCTTCGCGCCACCAGGGGGTCGGGGTTGTGGTCATGGGGTCGGGATTCCTTTGTGGGTTTCCGAATCGGAACTTGGGTTGGGTTGGGTGCCGGACGTTGGTCCGGCGAGGAGCACTTCGACACCGGTGGCGCGCAGCGATTGCACGATGTCCGGGTCGGCGCCGTGGTCGGTGACAATGGTGTCGATCAGGGAGAGCGGTCCTACTTTGGCGTAGGAGCATCGTCCCAGCTTGGACGAATCGCACAGGGCGACCACACGGCTGGCGTGGTCGAGGATGCGCCTCTGCCGGGTGGCCTCGGGGGCGTCGCGTTCGGTGATCCCGTGTTTCGGGTCGAGTGCGGCGGCGCCGACAAATGCAATGTCCCAGTAGAGCATGTCGAGGGCTTCGGATGCGAGGGAGCAGTCGGTGGCGAGGAGTTCCGGCCTCACCCGTCCCCCGAGAAGTTCGATGGAGACCCGGGTGTGGGTGGCGAGGTGGAGGGTGGCCTGGACGGAGTTGGTGACCACATGGAAATGGGCGTCGGCGGGGATGCGTGTGGCGAGTGCGAAGACCGTGGTGCCGTCGGCGAGGAAGACGGAGCCGGTATCGGGGAGGAGGTGGGTGGCGGTGTCGGCTATCCATGCCTTGCGGTCGGAGTTGGCGTGGCGGACATCGGCGTAGGGGAGTCGGATCGGGGACGGTTCGTTGGCCACGGCGCCCCCGTGGGAGCGGATGAGGCGGCCTTCGGCGGCGAGTTGGTCGAGGTCGCGCCGGATGGTGTTGGCGCCGACGCCGAGCGATTCGGAGAGTTGGGCGATGTTGGCGGCCCCGTGGCGTTGAACCCAGGCTTCGATCTGTCGCCGACGTTCGGACGGCAGGACGGTGGCGGTGCGTACCGAGGTTCTCATCACATTGTATTCATAACAGAATATTCCAAGAAATTTCGCAATCGTGTCAAAAAATGGTGGATTATGACACTGTGTGGTGTTTTCGGATCCGGAATTTGCGTGGTGACAGTCGAGATCCTGAAAACCGGGGAGGTGGAGATGGGCGGAAACGACGTTGGTGGTTCGGTGGGCAACGGACCGGCCGAGGCAACGCAGGTCGGGCCCGCGGTGCCGGTGCGGGAGTTCGGCAACGACCCGGTGCGGGAGGCGTACGCGCGGGACGGCTTCGCGATTGTCCGCGGGGCGGTTTCGGCGGAGCGAATCGGGCGGATCCGTGCGCATTGCGAGGCGACCATTGCGGCGCACCCAGGGTTGACCTATGCCCAGATCCACGCCAAGCCGTTGTGGTTCGAGGATCCGTTCTACGTTGACGTCGCCCGCGAACCGGTGTTGGTGCGGACCGCGCAGTCCATCCTCGGGCCGGACATCGCGTTGTTCGCCGCCGGCTACATTGTGAAGGAACCGCACGGCGCGATGGAGATCCTGTGGCATCAGGACGGCAGTTACTGGCCGCTGGAGCCGATGGAGGTCTGCACGCTCTGGCTTGCGATTACCGAGTCGGATCCGGGGAACGGTTGCATGCGGGTGTTGCCGGGGACGCAGCACCTGGACCTGCAGGCCTTGCAGGATCGCAGCGACCGCCCCAATTTGCTGCAATCGTCGATCGACGAGAGTCTGGTGGACGAAAACCGTGCGGTCGACCTCGTGCTGGCACCGGGCGATATCTCGCTGCACCACCCGAACATTGTGCATGGTTCGAACGCCAACCGTTCCGACCGCTGGCGTATCAACATGGTGATCCGTGTGATCGCTGCCAGCACGAATGTGACGGCTCCGGACTGGCCGGGGGTGTTTCCGCTGGCCGGGGCGGTGCGCGGAGATGTGAACCGGGTTTTGGGCGATCCTGTTGGGTGAATATTGGGGTGGCGGGGTGATCCGTGTGATCGCTGCCAGCACGAATGTGACGGCTCCGGACTGGCCGGGGGTGTTTCCGCTGGCCGGGGCGGTGCGCGGAGATGTAAACCGGGTTTTGGGCGATCCGGTTGGGTGACGGTCGATTTGGATTCGGGTGATTGCCTTTGGCTGTGGGACTATTGTGTCGGGCGTGGTGTTTGACGCCCGAGGCTGGTGCCGCGTTTTTGGTGGCGAGGGATGCATCGCCTGCCCGGGGTTTGTGGAATGGAATCCCCCGGCTTGGTTTCCGGGGAATGAATTCCCCGTCTTGATGGCCTCGTGCCTCGGCCGATCGTCCTCCGGACGTGTTGATGCTGCGCTTTGCGCCTCAATTGATGTCGGGCGCGACTTGGTGGCGGTTGGCGTGGAGTTTGGTGTCGGATGGGTCTTGGTTGTGGTTCGCGCCCACGATCCCGGGCGCGGATGGTTCCGTCCCATGGCCTTCGGCCAGTTCTTCGACGCCATGCGCGCTTGCCAACGCGCCGATGCACCCCGACCCCGATCCCGGGTAAGGATGGTCTCGTCGCATCTCCTGCAGCCCTGTTGTCGAAGGAACCCTCGCCCGCCACCGCGTCCGTAAGGGCAACCCACCGGGTCGCAGGACGACCCTTGT
>CAZYBA010000392.1:1230-3256 GCA_964646105.1 uncultured Armatimonadia bacterium | reverse complement strand
CCAGCGGACGGGCGGCCTTTCCGATCGCGAAATGACCGCGCAGGTCCTCGACAACACCGTGGAAATTCGGTTGCTGCACAACCAGGCAGGCGTCCCCCGCTCCCAGTTCGACATTGGTCAGTTGCCCGCTGCCGGGGTCGGCATCGACCGTCCGCACCGTGATGTCGAGCGGATCGAGGTACGTCTGCACGACGCGCCGGGCGGACGGGTGCAATGTCGAAGGCAAGACCACGGTCTTGCGTCGGGTCAGGTCGGCGGCCATGATGACCGCTTCCGCAAGCGCGGTTGCTCCGTCGTACATCGATGCGTTCGAAACCGCCATGCCGGTCAGGCGGCAGATCAACGACTGGAACTCGTAAATGCTCTGCAGGACCCCTTGGCTGACTTCGGGTTGGTAAGGCGTGTAGGCAGTGTAGAACTCGGAACGTCCACAGATCGAGCCCACCACGGGCGGAATGAAGTGGTCGTAGATGCCCGCGCCGAGGAAGCATGCATTGTCGTCCATATTGGCCGACATCGACGACAACTCGACCAGACGTTTGCGCAGGGCGATGTCGTCGAGCGCGGGGTCCAAGCGGGAGTAATCGGCTGCGGAGCGGATGGCCTCGGGGATAGGCGTGAACAAATCGTCCACCGAACGCACCCCGATGGCCTCGAGCATGCGGTTGCGGTCTTCGGACGTGTTGGGGAGGTAGGACACCGAGTTATTCTCCGATCGCCTGCTTGTACGCTTCGGAATCCAGGAGACCGTCTGTTTGAGACGGGTCGGACAGGCGCACCTTGATCATCCACGCCCCTTCGTACGGCGAGTCGTTGATGGTAGCCTCGCTGCCTTCCAGACCCTTGTTGACGTCGACAACTTCGCCGGCGACCGGCGAGTACAGTTCGGAGACGGCCTTGACCGACTCGACCGAGCCGAAAACATCGTCCACGGCCAGTACCCGCCCGATTTCGGGAAGTTCAATGAACACCACATCGCCGAGGGCTTCCTGGGCGTGGTCGGTGATTCCGATGACGGCAGTGTCGCCGTCAACGCGAATCCACTCGTGGGAAATCGTGTACTTGAGATCGACAGGAATGTTCGACATGGGAAAAGCTCCAGAAGGGTTTGATTTCAAACGTTCTTGACGAACGGCAGCGGGGCGACAACAGCCCGATGGGGCGTCTCGCGGATCAGGACATCGACAGGATCGCCGACGGCGACAACACCCGAACGGACACGGGCGAGGGCGATCCCCTTGGATAGGGTGGGGGAGAAAGTCCCGCTGGTGACATGGCCGACGGGAGTACCGTCGACACAATGGATCGCGTATCCCTCGCGCGGAATTCCGCGTCCCTCCACCTGGATGCCCACCAAGACTTCGTTGCGGGATCTTTTCAGGGATGCCAACGCCGACTTCCCGATGAAATCGTCGGTACGATCGAGTTTGACAACCCACCCGAGGCGGGCCCGGAACGGGTCTACCGTTTCGTCCATTTCATGCCCGTAAAGGGGGAGGGCCGCCTCAAGCCGCAGGGTGTCGCGCGCGCCGAGCCCGCACGGGATCGCGCCGGCATCGACTAGGTGGGCCCACACCGTTGCCACCTCATGGTTTTCGACAAACAACTCGGCGCCGTCCTCGCCCGTGTATCCGGTGCGCGCGGCGAGGACATCCACGCCGCCGACGACCGCACGACCGATGCCGAAGCGTGGCAACGACGCGACGGCCTCTCCCAGGATTTCGATGGCACGTGGTCCTTGAACGGCGATCAACCCGGTGCGGTCCGATTCGTCGTCGAGAACAATGTCGAACGCGGCGCCCTGCGCGCGAAACCAATCTCGGTCCTTGTCGAGGCATCCGGCGTTGTAGACAATCCGCCACTCGTCGACACCCATGCGGTAGACGATGATGTCGTCGATGATGCCTCCGGCTTCGTTGCACAGAAGCGAATATTGGCCGCCTCCGTCGGCGAGAGTGCGTGGATTCGACGCCACGATCCGTGCCACAAACGCCAGCGCGTCCGGACCGGCGATTCGCAACCGGCC